>JAUYMV010000307.1 GCA_030698645.1 Mesorhizobium sp. | reverse complement strand
CCCAGGAACCGAGCCTTCGGACCGCGTGTCGCCCGATAGACGAATGGCTGCGACTGCGTTCCACGCAGGAACAGTTCGGTTTCGGTCCGTTCGACGACGACCAGCCCGAAATCGCGCAGATAGTCTTCGGCCTTGTCCAAGTCGGGCCGTTCGAAATGCACGAACAGCAACTTGTCTGCCTTGGCGATGGGCGCCGGACTGCGAAGAACCCGCGTGCTGCCCGGGCCGGTTTTGGCTTTGTCCAACATGATTATTTTCCTCCAGGTGCCAGCGGTTGCGTATTGGTGGACGGCGGATCCGGGATCAGCCGGAGTTCGCCCAGATAGACGCTCTCGCCGAGCGGGCAGTCGCGGGAGGCGCGGCCTCCGGCGTGAGCGACCTCGACGCGGTAGGCGCCGCTGTCCCGCGCCAGGCCGCCGAAGCGGAAATCGCCGAAGGCGTCGCTGGTTGTGGTGGCGACGTGCCTGCCGTCGTGCGAAAGCGTCACCTCGGCGCCGGCGACGCAGTCCAACACCCCGCCCGCCTCGGCGCTGACGCTGCCGCCGATGAAGCAGGTCTGCCAGCGGTCGAGGCCGCGGTACCAGACGCGCGGCCTGGTCCCGAACTCGGGATTGAGCACCCCGAGGTCCTCGTCGGCCGCTTTCGCCTGCATGGCGCTGTCGTCGAGTTTGAGAGCCTGGATCGCCTCGGTCGGGCAGACCTGCGCGCAACGCGGCTGCGTCCAGCCCTGATCCAGAAGATGCGCGTCGAAGATCCAGTTCTGCGGCACCTCGTGCTGGTCGTTCCAGACGATCGCGCCGTAGGGGCAGGATCCGACGATCTCGCGCCGGCCCCTGGCCTTCACCGGGTCGATGATGACGATGCCGTCGTCGCGCTTGCGGATCGCATCGGGCGCCGCGCGCTGGCAAGGCGCGTCGTCGCAATGATTGCAGAGCGCCGGCAGGTAGGTGGTCTCCACCAGAGGCGCGCTGCCCTGCACCCGGCGCATGATGCGGATCGGGCTGTCGCCTACGGCGGCAGCCGGCGCGGCGTAGCCGGGAAAGTCATTGCCGACATGTTCGTCGCGCTCGGCGATCACGCAGTTGTGGCAGTTCTCGCAGCGTGCGATGTCGATGATGAGGTTCCACTTGGTCATCACGCCGCTCCCTGCAAGGCATGCCCGGCGATGAACGTCTCGGCGTGCCGCCATGTCTCGATCTCGACCAGGCACGAATTGGGCGCCATGCTGCTGGTGCCACGGGTCTGCGGCCGGTCCGGCGTCAGCAGGTTCAGGCAGCCGCCGATCTCGACCGTTTCGCCGCCGATCTCGATCTGCCGGAACTCGGCGCTC
>JAUYMV010000279.1 GCA_030698645.1 Mesorhizobium sp. | reverse complement strand
TCGTATTCCGGCGTCACGAAGACGAAGGCATCGGCGGAATCAACACTCGCGCTCCACCGTTTGGTCGGCGCGTTGGCATATTGCCGCAAGGCGGGGTGCTTGGGCTCATCGAGGAGGGGCAGGTTGAAATCCGCCAGGTCGACGAGATCGACGGCGAACCTGCCGTGCTCGACCGCGGTTTCGCGCAGCCATTGCGCGACCGTGGGGCCAGCGCGGCCGGGCCGGGTCGAACCGATGATGATGTTGAGCTTGAGAGCCACGTTTCGTCTCCTTGAAGCGATGATTGCGTTCTCGGCATCCTGCCAAGTATCGTAATGCACTATATGGTCATAATGACCAACTATTCAATACCAGAATGTCCGCTGACGTCCGCGTTTTCACATGACCTCGAACCTGAAGGCGTAGCGGCCGAGCGCCTCGCTCAGGATCGTGGCGTCGGCTTCGACCCGGGCCTTTGCGATCACCCCGAGACGGGCATCGCGCTCGACCTTCAATTCGCGAATGGTGACGCCGACGCGTTCCGCCTCGGCAAGGACAACGGCTTCGATTTCGAACTGTTGCAGGGCCGGCTTGAAAATCTTGCCGACAGCCGTCATCGGCAGGGCGGCGGAGATCCGGATCCGCTTCGGGACGGCGGCGCGCTCGGGAATGGTCGAGGCCGCGAAGTCGAGCAGCTCGATTTCAGTGACCTCGGCGCCGGGCCTGACTTGAACATGGGCGACCGGGATTTCGCCGAGATGCGCATCGGGGCTGCCGATCGCGGCGGCAAGCGCCACGGCGGGATGCCTGCTCAACGCCTCCTCGATGATCTTCGGATCGATGTTGTGGCCGCCGCGGATGATGAGTTCCTTCTTCCTGCCGGACAGCCAGAAATAGCCGTCAGCGTCCCGCCGACCGAGATCGCCGGTGTTCAGCCAGGGTGCGCCATCGATCTCGATCCAAAGGCCCTGGTTGTGCTCGGCGAGCAAATAGCCCGGGAACACGTTCGGACCGCGGATCGCGAGGATGCCGACCTCGTCGACGTCCGCCACACGCTCGAACCGTCCCTGTTCGTCGAGCAGGACGGCCTGCATTTCTTGATAGGGCAGCCGCAGACCAATTGAGCCGGCCCGGCGCTCGCCGTTCGGCGGATTGAGCGAGGATACGCAGGCGGCTTCGGTCAGCCCATAGCCTTCCAGGATCTTCACTCCGGTCCGCTCCTCAAAGGCCGCGATGAGCTTGGCCGGCATCGGCGCGGCCCCGCAGAGCGCGAAATCGAGGCTCGAAATGTCATTGTCGCCGATCGGAACGTCGAGCAGCGCGGCGTAAATCGTCGGGACGCCCGAAAACATGCTGACACGGTAGTGCGACACGATCTCCCAGAACCGGGCTAAGATTCCGGCGCCGCGGTAGCCCTCGGGAGTGCCGATAATGACATGGCCGCCGGACATCCAGGGCAGCAGACCGGTGACCAGTTGCGCGTTGACGTGGAACAGCGGGAGACCACAGAAGAAATTGCGCGGCGTCGGGGAAGCGCCCAATGCAACGCCCACGGCCCACGCATCAAACACTTCGTTGCCGTGCGTGCGAATGGCGATCTTCGGCAGTCCGGTCGTGCCGCCGGTGCAGAAGTAGGACGATTCATCCCGCGGGCCCGGCTTGGGTCCAAATATCAG
>JAUYMV010000277.1 GCA_030698645.1 Mesorhizobium sp. | reverse complement strand
GCGCGGCACGTGACGCCCTGGGTAAAGCGCACCAGGATCGCGCGGTCCGTGCCGACGTCCGGAAATCCGGGCGTCGCCGCGATCTGCCGGCGCGCGCCGAGGCCGAGGCCGGAATCGGCGCCGCGCACGGCCTCGATGTCGCCATGGCCGAACAGCGCGGCGCCCGGCCCGTTCGCCCAGATCACCGTCTGCAGGTCGATCGAAAGGATGGCAATCGCGTCGGCGTCGAGCATGCGCGGGCGCACGGCGTCGAGCACGGCGATGTCGATGAAGGGATAGATCTTGTGCGCCATATTCGCTGGCAACCCCGTTGCGATCCGCGCCAAACAGCCTGAATTAACGCTTTCTTAATAATATACGCCGGGCACGCGGTCCATGCTCGGCTTGCGGTGCGGCCCGCAATCCGCCGGTCGTGGTTAATACCTCCGGAAAATCAGAGTGCGATGCAACAATTATATTGCACTGCACAATAATCTGGTCTATATGAAGATCATGATCAGTTCGGTGATGTCGTCAAGGGACAGCCGGGCAATCGAGGACCCCAACCTGAGGACAAGTTCATGAGCAAGACAGCAAAGACAACCGACACGATCGAATTCCCGACGTTTGACGCTTCCGCCGCGACCGACCAGTTCCGCGCCATCGCCGAAAAGGGCGTCGAGCAGACGAAGGACGCCTACGCCAAGCTGAAGACCGGCGCCGAGGAAGCCCAGAAGGTGCTCGAGACGACCTTCGAGACCGTCAAGTCGACCGGCTCCGACCTGTCGATGAAGTCGATCGCCGCCATGCGCGCCAACACCGAGGCGACCTTCGCGCATCTCGAGTCGCTGCTGGGCGTCAAGTCCGTCTCCGAGTTCGTCGAGCTGCAGACCGCCTATCTCCGCAAGGCCGTCGAAATGGGCGTCGCCCAGGCGAAGGAGATGCAGGCCGTGTCGACGAAGGCCGCCGAAGAGGTGACCAAGCCGATCAAGACCGTCTTCGAGAAGACGCTGAAGGACCTCAAAGTCGCCTGATTGAGTCAGGCGCCTGCGACCTCCCGAAAGCGGCACCTCCTCCCGCCGCTCAGGGCTCGGCAACCGGCACCTCCTCCCGCCGGAAGCTCACTGGAAAAAGACCGGATCCTCCCCCGGTCTTTTTCTTTTTGTGGCCCGCGCCGGGCCGCGCCGCCCAAATCCGCTCCTGCGCGCATCGACCGTCCGCGGCGCTGCCAAAAGCCTTGAATTGTCGGCCGATAGGATTTAAGCACCCACTTCCGCCCGTCAGGCGTGTGCGGTTGTAGCTCAGTTGGTTAGAGCGCCGGATTGTGGATCCGGAGGTCGGTGGTTCAAGCCCACCCAACCGTACCATTTTCCCTATGAGACGATGCCCGCCGCCCGCCCGCCCGTTGTCGCGCGCAACTTCAGTTGGCGTGATCGCGCAAGTTCAGGTTGGCATCGATTCGCAAGCCCTCAGAACAGCGTCCCCTGGCCTTCCGGCTTCTTCATCGGTGAGGCCGCCCGCGGCTTGGCTTTCTGCTCCTCGCCAGGCTCCCCCGCCGTCCCGCCCCCGCCGTCGGCCACGGCGCCAATCCTGCCGTCGGCGAACTGCACCTCGATCGGCGCACCCGGCTGCACTTCGTTAGCGCGCTTGATCAAACCTCCCGCCGGGTCGTGCACGAGCGCGAAGCCGCGGTCGAGGATGGCCTTCAGCGACAGCGAGTCGACCAGCCGCGCCGCTTGCGAGAGCCGCGTCCGGGCGCGCTGCAGCGCGACCGAGGCCGCGCGGTCGCGGCGCCGATCCAGCGCGCCGAGCCGGTCGCCGAGCGATCTCAGCCGCAGGCGAAGGGCGGCCGGCGTGAC
>JAUYMV010000264.1 GCA_030698645.1 Mesorhizobium sp. | reverse complement strand
CGAGCGACACGGTCGACTTGCCGCAGCCGCTCTCGCCGACGATACCCATCGCCTCGCCCGGCATCACCGTGCAGGAAAAATCCATCACCGCCGGGATCTCGCCGCGCTTGGTGAAGAACGAGATCGACAGGTTCTCGATGTCGATGATCGGCTCGACGTTCTGCGTGGCGGAGGCTTGGACGATCTCGTTCATGGCTGGCTCCGGAGCGTGAATGGCGTGGTCGAGCGCCTCCGACAACCTCCCCCTTGAGGGGGTGAGTGGACGGTTCGCGGAACGCGAATTCGGCATGCCGGCGGCATGCCGAAAGGACACGAACGCGCGAAGCGCCGGGTGGGGGTCGCGTCCGCCCCACCACCTTCCGTCATCCCCGGCGACAGGAGCGAAGCGACCGAGACCCGGGACCCATTGACCGGCTCGGCCGGGAACGGGATTGGCCACGACGGATTGCTCAAAATGAACCCCAGCTTCCCGCCCCCCGGCGAGGACCCGGCCGTGCCCGACGAGGTTCCGGCCAACGGGTCCCGGCTCGGCGCGGCTGGCGCCGCTTGGCCGGGATGACGAGAGGCGCTGAGGGCTCCCATCCTCAATCCTTCATCGACTGTTCGCGCAGCGCGTCGGCGAGCAGGTTCAGCCCGAGGACAAAGCTCATCAGCGCGATGGTCGGCGGCAGCGCCGGATGGATGAACGAGCGCAGCAGCCGGCTGGCATCCTTGATGGCGGTGCCCCAGTCGGGGCTTTCGGGCGCCAGCCCAAGGCCGAAATAACCGAGCGTGCCAAGCAGGATGGTGGTGTAGCCGATGCGCAGGCAGGCATCGACGATCAGCGGCCCGCGCGCATTGGGAAGGATTTCCCAAAGCATGATGTACCACGGGCTCTCGCCGCGCGTTTGCGCCGCCGCCACATAGTCGCGCGTCTTGATGTCCATGACCAGGCCGCGCACGATGCGGAAGACGCCCGGCGACGACGCGAAGACGACGGCGACGAAGATGTTGAGCTGGTTCGGATCGATGCGCACGATGCCGAGCGGATCGGCGTCGAACACCAGGCCGACATAGATCCAGCCGCCGATCAGGAAGGTCAGCGCGAGCTGGACATAGAGCAGCATGCCGCGGTCCTTGTACCGCGTGTAGAACAGCGTGGCGAAGAAGATGATCGGGAAGATGAAGAACAGGCCCGCCAGCCCGTAGGGGATCGGCGTGTCCATGATGCCGGGCGTCACCAGCAGGTAGAACAGCAGGATCACCGGGAAGGCCAGCACGAGGTTGGCGAGGAACGACAGGACCGAGTCGATCCGCCCGCCATAGTAGCCGGCGGGCAGGCCGAGCGTCGTGCCGACCATGATGGCGAAGGCGGTCGCCGCCGGCGCGATGATCAGCACGATCTGGCTGCCGTAGACCATGCGCGAAAAGACGTCGCGCGCCAGCTTGTCGCCGCCGAACAGATAGACGCGTCCGTCGCCGGGAACGATGGCGCCGGGCAGCGCATCCTTCATGATCGCCATCTGGCCGAGCGGATCGAACGGCGCGATGGTGCTCGCGAAGATCGCCGAGAACAGCCAGAACAGGCAGATCGCCACGCCCGTGACGCCGACGCCGCTGCCGAAGATCTGGCCGTAGAGGCCGAGCTTCTTGCGGTAGAAGATGCTGGCGCCCATGACGATCGCCATGCAGAGCCAGACCGGCCAGAAGCGGGCGATAACGCCGAGGACGATCTGGAACGCGCCGATATATTCGATCATGCGGCGAGGCCCCTACTGAACGCGGATGCGCGGGTTGAGATAGGCGTAGCCGACATCCGAGATCAGCTGCGTGAACAGCACCACGAAGACGGAGACGAGCGAGCAGCCGAGGAGCAGATCGATGTCGTTGTTGCCGGCCGCCTCCACCAGCGTGTAGCCGAACCCCTGGTAGCGGAACATCACCTCGACGATGACGACGCCGGTCAGCAGCCACGGGAACTGCAGCATGATGACCGTGAACGGCGCGATCAGCGCGTTGCGCAGCGCGTGCTTGACGACGACCGCCGAGAAGCTCAGCCCCTTCAGCCGCGCCGTGCGGATATATTGCTGCGTCATGACCTCGACCATCGAGGCGCGTGTCATGCGCGCGATGTAGCCGATGCCGTAGATCGCCATCGTCATGACTGGCAGCGTGAAATTGTAGAAGGTGACGCCGCCCGGCCCCGTCGCCGAGGCCGACGAGCCGTTCAGCCAGCCGAGCCAGGAGGCGAAGATGACGGTGAAGATGACGCCCGAGACATATTCCGGCGTCGCGGTCGTCGCGATCGAGGCGACCGACAGCGTACGGTCGGTGCGCGTCCCCTCGCGCATGCCGGCCAGGATGCCGATCAGCAGCGCGATCGGCACCATCACGACCATGACCCAGAACATCAGGATGCCGGTCGCGCCGAGCGCCGGGAAGAGCTTCGCCGAAACCGTCGTCTTGAACTTGGTCGAGCAGCCGAAATCGCCCTGCAGGATGCCCGAATAATGCGGCTCCGCCGGCTCGTTGCAGTAGGAGAAGCGCGGTGACACCCTGCCGGTGACGGGATCGGTATAGGGCTGCTTCTGCACGACGCCCAGCCATTGGCCGTAGCGCATGAAGAAGTTCTGCCGGTAGCCGTTCTTGACCAGCCAGCTTTCGATGTGTTCCTGCGACGAGCGCATGTCGAGCTGGCTGATCGCCAGCTTCTTCAGGTTCGGTTCGAGATTGACCATGAAGAACACGACCATCGTCAGGCACAGCATGGTCAGCACCATGGTCCCGAAACGGCGCGCTACGAATGCAAGCATGTTGCCCCCTGCCGGTCGGGTTGGGGTAGTCCGCGATCAACCCTCTGAAATGGGAGAGGGGCGCGAACGCCCCTCTCGGTAGTCATTCCGGGATCAGGCGTCGAGCCAGACCTTGCCGAAATCGTGCTCGAAGGTCGGGTGCATGCCGTGGTTCTTCACCGCCGCGACCGAGTGGTTGTAGAGCTTGCGCCAGTAGGGCTGGATGATGATGCCGGAGTCCTGCAGGATCTTCTCGATATCGGCCATCACGACCTTGCGCTTCTCGGCGTCGGCGATCGAAAGCGCCTCGCCGACCTTGGCGTCGAACTCCGGATTGGAATAGGCAGCCTCGTTCCATGCCTCGCCGGTGCGGTAGGCGATCGCCAGAACCTGGACGCCGAGCGGGCGCATGTTCCAGTTGGTCATGGAATAGGGATACTTCGTCCAGTCGTTCCAGAAGGTCGAGCCCGGCAGCACCGTGCGCTTGACCTTGATGCCGGCCTCGCGCAGCTGTGCGGCGATCGCGTCGCCGGTGTTCTTGTGCCAGTCCTCGTCCACCGTGATCAGGTCATGCTCGAAGTCGGCCTGGCCGGCTTCGGCCATCAGGGCCTTGGCCTTCTCCATGTCGCGTGCCACTGCCGGCAGCGCGACATATTCGGGATGGATCTGGCAGACATGGTGGTTTTCGGCCGCGACGCCGGCATTGCCGTAGCCGAGCTGCAGGACCACCGAATTGTCGACGGCGAGCTGGAGCGCGTTGCGCACCTTCTGGTCGTCGTAGGGCTTGTTGGCGACGTTGGTGCGCGCCACGATCGTCGATGCGGTGACCGCTTCGGAGGTGATCGCGCCGATGCCTTCCATGATCTTCACATAATCGGCGGTCGTCTCGTGGTTGGTGTGCACCTCGCCGGATTCGAAGGCCGAGACCATGGCGGTCGGATCGGTGCCGTAGTCGATGAACTCGACGCCGTCGAGCATGACCTCGCCGCCCCACCAGGTGCCGTTCTCGCGGCGCTTGTAGACGACCTTCGAGCCGACGTCGTAGGAGACGAGCTCGAACGGACCGGTGCCGATCGGGTTCTTGACGAAGTCCTTGCCGGTCTCTTCGAAGGAACGGTGCACGATCAGCGCCGGGTAGTCGCACAGGCTCGGGATGAGCGCGATGTCGGGCTTGGTCAGCGTGATCTTGACCGTCATGTCGTCAACCATGGTCAGCGCGCCTTCGCGCAGCTTGCCCGAGGCTTCGTCGACGATCGTGCCGAGGCGGCCCGGCATCGAATTGCCTTCCGCGCTCTTGTCGGCCCAGCGCGTGAAGTTGAACATCACGTCCTCGGCGGTGAACTTGTCGCCGTTCGTCCAGGTGACGCCGTCACGCACGTGCAGGACATATTCCGTGGCGTCGTCGTTCACGTCCCAGGACGACAGCAGGTAGGGTTCGAAGGTGAAGTCGCGGGTGTATTTCACCAGCGGCTCGAGCGTCTGGCGCTCGGCATTGGCGATTTCCGACCAGTCGGCGGTGCGCGGATCCTTCGGATCCTTGACCGACATCGCGACCTTGAGGACGCCGCCCTTCTTGGGCTCCTGCGCCATCGCCGGGGTCGGGGCGACGAGGCCGATCATGCTGTAGGCCATTGCCGTCGATGCGCCGAAAACGCTGGCCATGGCGAGAAATTCGCGGCGGTCCATCCCGCTCTTCTTGGTGGCTTCCGCCATGTTCAGGATGTGATCCGGAACCCGGTCGCCATTGCTCTTGTAGAGTGTCATTGCATTCTCCCATTCATTGGCGTTCTGCCTTACAATTCCGCATCCGTTCGCCTTTGTCAAAAACGCGGGCGACGAAAGGGATGCTGGCAGCCAATCTGCAACGGGCGTGAAAATGCGGTTGGCGTGATTGCGACAAAGTTGGCGCAAAATTCGCAATCTTTCGCGAGACGGCGATTTTTTCGACGGATTCTTGCGTCAGGCGCGATTGTCGGTCGCGCCCTGCCGGAGCCGCGAGGCCGGGGTGGGCGTCAATATTCCTTCTCGAAGAAGATGCCGCCCTTGGTAGAGCCGTCGTCGGCGGCCTCGCCGCGCAGCTTGACGCCCTTGCCGATATTGAGGTCGATCGCCGCCTTGCCGGAGCCGGGGTTCGAGCCCTTCTCGATCGTCACATAGGTGCGGTCGTTGAGATACTTTCCGACCGACACCGAGGTATCGCCCGTCTTCTCGTCGGTCTTCACGTCGAGATCGTCGACGCCGAGCTTGCCGCGCAGCGTATCGAGCAGCGACGTCGGACCGCCGACCCCGGCGAGCTGGGCCGCCGCCTCGGCGAGCTGGGCGATCTGCATCGGCGACAGGCTGGACATCGAGCGGCCGAAGACGAGTTGCGCCAGCACCTCGTCCTCGGGCGCCGACGGACTCGAGGAGAAGGCGAATTTCGGATCGCTCGCCTCCCCGCTGACCGTCACCGTGACGGTCGAGCTGTTCACCGACGACGTCGCCTCGAAGTCGATCGTCGGCACCAGGGAGCCTGCGAAGCCGAGTGTGCCGCGTGTAAAATCGAGCCGCCGCCCGAGGATCGAGAAGCGGCCGCGCCGGAGCGTGAACAGGCCCGTCGCCTGCGGCGCGGCGGTCGAACCGGTCAGGCGGATCGTGCCGCCGAGCTCGGCGTCGAGGCCGCGCCCCTGCACGAAGATCTGGCTCGGCGCGTCGACGATGAGGTCGAGCGTGAGGCCGCCGCCGCCGCCGCTGGCCTGGGCCGGCTTCATCGCCTCGGCCTGGGCATCGACCGCGCCGCTGGCGTTCTTGTGCTGCACGTTGAGCTTTGTCAGGGCGCCCGGCAGTTTCTCCGGCAGCGTGATGACGGTGCGGCCGAGGTCGATGCGGCCGGCCAGCACCGGCGTGGACAGAAGCGGCCCCTTGATCGTGATG
>JAUYMV010000256.1 GCA_030698645.1 Mesorhizobium sp. | reverse complement strand
CGATGGCGTCGGAGACCAGCTCGCCGGCATCCATAACCGCCTTGGCGCGCTTGCCGACTTCGGTTCCGGCCTTGACCGCGGCGCGCAGCATGTCTCCCGTCGACAGTTGCGGGATGCCGTGCTTCTCGACCAGTCGCTGCGCCTGCGTCCCCTTCCCCGCCCCTGGCGGGCCAACCAGTATCAGCCACATGTCCCTCTCTTGCCCCCCCGGAGTTTCGACTTCTTGATCAGCCCCTCGTACTGATGCGCGATCAGGTGACCCTGGACCTGCGCGACGGTGTCGAGGGTCACGCTGACGACGATCAGCAGCGAGGTGCCTCCGAGGTAGAACGGAACGCCGGTCGCCGAAATCAGGAACTCCGGCAGCAGGCACACGAGCACGAGGTAGATCGCGCCGATGACCGTGATGCGGGTCAGCACATAGTCGATATATTCCGCGGTCCGCTCGCCCGGCCGGTAGCCGGGAATGAAGCCGGAGTGCTTCTTCAACTGGTCGGCCGTCTCCTTCGGATTGAAGACGATGGCGGTGTAGAAGAAGGCGAAGAAGACGATCATGCCCGCGTAGAACAGCATGTAGAGCGGCTGGCCGTGGCCGAGCGCGGCGAGAACCGAATTGGCCCAGCCCGGCAGCGTCGTGGTGCTGGAGAAGCCGGCGAGCGTCGCGGGCAGCAGCAGCAGCGACGAGGCGAAGATCGGCGGGATGACGCCGGCGGTGTTCAGCTTGAGCGGCAGATGCGACGTGTCGCCCTGGAACATGCGGTTGCCGACCTGCCGTTTCGGATACTGGATGAGCAGCCGCCGCTGGGCGCGTTCGAAGAACACGATGAGCCCGATCACGACGACCGCCAGCACGATGATCGCCAGGATGATGCCGGTCGACAGCGCGCCGGTGCGGCCGAGTTCCAGCGTGCCCGACAGCGCGGACGGAAGACCGGCGACGATGCCGGCGAAGATGATCAGCGAAATGCCGTTGCCGATGCCGCGCGCGGTGATCTGCTCGCCGAGCCACATCAGGAACATGGTGCCGCCGACCAGCGTGATGACGGCGGAGATGCGGAAGAACCAGCCCGGATCGGTGACGATGCCCGCCCCGCTCTCCAGCCCGACGGTGATGCCGTAGGCCTGGACGGTGGCCAGCAGAACGGTGCCGTAGCGGGTGTACTGGTTGATGACCTTGCGGCCCTGCTCGCCTTCCTTCTTCAACTGCTCGAGCGTCGGAATGACCGACGTCATGAGCTGCATGATGATGGACGCGGAGATGTAGGGCATGATGCCGAGCGCGAAGATCGCCATGCGCTCGACGGCGCCGCCGGCGAACATGTTGAACATGCCGAGCACGCCGCGCGACTGCTGCGAGAAGGCCTGCGCGAAGGCCTCGGGATTGATGCCGGGAATCGGGATGTAGGTGCCGAGGCGGTAGACGAGGAGCGCGCCGAGCGTGAACCAGATACGCTTCTTGAGGTCTTCCGCCTTGGCGAAAGCCGCGAAATTCAGGTTCGAGGCAAGTTGCTCGGCTGCTGATGCCATCAGAAAATCTCCGCTTCGTCACACACCGTCGCCCGCCATGGCGGCGGGCGCGTGTCCCCGAAGCCACGAGATAGGCTCCGGCCGGCAAACATGCAAGCAGCGGCGCTCTTCGCGCCGCCGCCTGACGATGCTATTCGGCTTTCGCCTTCTTGGAGGGCTTCTCGGGGGCCGCCTCGGGCAGCTTCACCGAACCGCCGGCCTTCTCGACCTTGTCGAGCGCCGGCTTGGAGGCGCCCGCGATGTCGAAGGAGAGCTTGCCCTTGACTTCGCCGTCGCCGAGCAGGCGAACACCATCCTTGGCGCGGCGGATGACGCCGGCCTTGATCAGGGCCGCGGAATCGATCACCGCCTTGGCGTCGAGCTTCTTGGCGTCGATCGCCGCCTGGATGCGGGCCAGCGATACCGTCACGAAATCCTTCGCGAAGATATTGTTGAAGCCGCGCTTGGGCAGGCGACGGTAGAGTGGCATCTGGCCGCCCTCGAAGCCGTTGATGGCGACGCCGGAGCGCGCCTTCTGGCCCTTGACGCCGCGGCCGGCCGTCTTGCCGGAACCCGAGCCGATGCCGCGTCCGAGACGCTTCTTGGCGTGGGTAGCACCCTCGTTGTCGCGCAATTCGTTGAGTTTCATGATCTCTCTCCTGCGCCCCTGCTCACTTCTCGTCCACGACGCGGACGAGGTGGGCGACGGCGGCGATCATGCCGCGCACGGACGGGGTGTCCTCCAGCGTGCGGCGGCGATGCATCTTGTTGAGCCCGAGCCCGACCAGCGTTGCGCGCTGTTCCTTCGGGCGACGGATGGGGCTGCCGATCTGTTCGACGGTAACCGTCTTCGACTGGATCTTGGACTGAGCCTTGGCCATGGTTTTCTATCCCTACCGACGCCGCGATCAGTCTTCGCCGCCGGCAGCGGTGCCGCGGCGCGCCTGAAGCGTCGAATAC
>JAUYMV010000253.1 GCA_030698645.1 Mesorhizobium sp. | reverse complement strand
GCGTCACCGCTGGTACCACGGCCGGCGCCGGCCGCGTCAGTTCGGCGGTGCGCGGCGCAAATGGGTCGACGGCGCGCGGAAGCTGTTGCGGCGCGCCCGGCTGGCGCGGGGCTTGAGGAGGCGCCGGATGCGGCGCGAGGCCCGGCGACGTCATGCGGGGAGGAACGGGTGGAGCAGGGGCCTGCGGCGGCGGAGCCGGCGCGCGCGGCGAAGCCTGGAAGGCTGCCTCGGGCGCCGGGCGTGCGGGTCTCGGCGGCTCGGGGCGAATGGTCCGCGCCGGCGGCGGCGCCGGGGCAATTTGTGCCGGGCGTTGCGGCTCGTTCTCGGCCGCATGGGCGTGTTCCATATCGGCTTCGTTCGCGGGCGCAGGGCGCGCTGGCCGCCCCATCACCCGGATGTCCTGCTCGACCACGACGTCGGTCGGGCCGCCGATCAGGATCAGATGTTCGACATCGTCGCGCCGCACCAGAACGAGACGGCGGCGGCTGTCGATCGCGGCGGCATCCATCACCGCGAGCCGCGCCCGGCGGTTGCGGCCACCGGCGACGAAGGTGCCGGATGCGAATCGCCGAATGAGGCGGATCAGCAGGAGCACGACGACAAGGAGCACCAGCGCTCCCGCGACCCACAGGATCGCGTCGGCGTAACCCTCCGGGAGGACGCCCGTCAGCCATTCCATCATCGTCTCTCCGCACACTGCCCCACGGGTTCACTGTAGACATGTGCGGCGCGCAGCCGCAAGTTCGCATTCCTGCGGAAAACGGCAGGCTTTTCCACGCTGGCCCTTCCCGCAACCGGGAGAATGTGATTCAAGCGGACCCGGAGCGGCGCCAGGTGGTCGAACAGGTGGTCGAGGCAGGGGAAGAATGGCAAAAGAGTCAGGCCGTGACTTCTATCCGGCCCCGATCGTCGACCAGAATTCGCGCCCAGGCACCATCGTCCGGCTGATCGTCTTCATCATCGTCCTGACCGGGTCCGGCATCGTCTTCTCGATCTTCCGGGAGCGGCTGGGCGACCCCTTCCTGCTCGGCATGCTCGGCGTGCTGGCGATGATCGGCGTCGGCTATCTGTTCGCCACCGCGATCGGCTTCGTGCAGATCGCGCCGCGCTCGACCAGCGACGCAGTTTCGAAGGCCTTCGTCGACACGATGCGGCAGGGACTGATCGTCACAGACGCGCGCGGGCGGGTCATCTACGCCAACCGCGCCTATGCCGACATGACCGGCGCGGCGTCGGCCGCTGACATCAAGACCGTCGAGGGACTGCTGGCTGACAATCCGGAGGCGTCGTCGACCATCGTCAAGCTGGCCTCGCAACTGGTCGACGGGCAATCCGGAGACGGGGAGTTCCGCCTGTCGCAGGCCGTGCGGCCGGGTTCGGAGCCCGGGCCGCGCTGGTATCGCGTCCGCGCGCGGACCTTCAGCGTTCCGACGCAGCGCCAGCCGCTGTTTGCCTGGCAGATCGCCGACATTTCGGCCGAGCGGGCCGAACAGGAGCGCTTCTTCCAGGATCTGCAGCAGGCGATCGACCATCTCGACCATGCGCCGGCCGGCTTCTTTTCGGCCGACCCGGACGGGCGCATCAACTATATCAACGCGACGCTCGCCGAATGGCTGGGCATCGATCTCGCCACCTTCACGCCCGGCTCTATCAGCCTGCCGGAGATCATCGCCGGCGACGGCATGGCGCTGGTGCGCGCGGTCAAGGCGGAGCCCGGCGCGACGCGCAATTCGGTCATCGACCTAGACCTGGCGACCACCAAGGGCGAGGCTCTGCCGGTGCGCTTCATGCATCGCGTGACGGCGAGCCGCGAAGGCATTTCCGGCACGTCGCGCACGATCGTGCTGAACCGCACCCAGGGCGAGGATTCGTCGGCCGACCTGCGCGCCTCCGAGGTCCGCTTCACGCGCTTCTTCAATTCGACGCCGATGGCGATCGCCGGCGTCGACAAGGCGGGCCGCATCGTGCGCACCAACGCGCCGTTCCTGTCGCTGTTTTCCAGCGTCGTCGACCAGGGCGCCGTCGACCAGCGCGCGCCGCTGGACAAGGTCATCCATCCGCGCGACCGCGATGCGTTCACGGCGGCGCTGGAAAAGGCCAAGCAGATGCAGGCCGACATCAGCCCGATCGACACCGTGATGCCCGACAACGAGGAGCGCCACATGCGCTTCTACGTCAACGCGGTCGCCGACGGCGGTGGGGCGGAGGGCGCCGAGGAGGCGGCCATCGTCTATGCGGTGGAGACGACCGAGCAGAAGGCGCTCGAGGCGCAGATGGCGCAGGGCCAGAAGATGCAGGCGGTCGGCCAGCTGGCCGGCGGCATCGCGCATGATTTCAACAATGTACTGACCGCCATCATCATGGCGTCCGACCTGCTGTTGACCAATCACCGGCCGTCGGACCCGTCCTTCCCCGACATCATGAACATCAAGCAGAACGCCAACCGCGCGGCGTCGCTAGTGCGCCAGCTGCTCGCCTTCTCGCGGCGCCAGACGCTGCGCCCCGAAGTGCTCAATCTCACCGACGTGCTGGCCGACGTCCGCATGCTGCTGGCGCGCCTGGTCGGCACCTCGGTGAAGCTCAAGGTCGACCACGGCCGCGACCTATGGCCGGTGCGCGCGGATCTCGGGCAATTCGAGCAGGTCGTCGTCAATCTGGCGGTCAATGCGCGCGACGCGATGCCGGATGGCGGCGAGCTGACCATCCGCAGCAAGAACGTCACGGCCGCCGAGTGCGCCGCCTACCCCTACCGCGAGCTCGTTCCGGCGGACTATGTCGTGGTCGAGGTGCAGGACACCGGCACGGGAATAGCTCCCGAAGTGATCAAGAAGATTTTCGAACCGTTCTTCACAACCAAGGACGTCGGCAAGGGCACGGGCCTCGGCCTGTCGATGGTCTACGGCATCATCAAGCAGACCGGCGGCTACATCTTCGCCGAATCCGAGGTCGGGAGGGGCACCACCTTCAGCATCTTCCTGCCGCGCCACGTGCCGGCGGTGCAGACCGAGGCCGAGATCGCGGCAGCCGCCGAATCCAGGGCGGTGGAGATCAAACAGTCGGCCGGCGGCCGCGCGGCGGACAATGCCAAGGACCTTTCCGGCTCGGCGACCGTTCTGCTCGTCGAGGACGAGGACGCCGTCCGCATGGGCGGCATGCGCGCGCTCACCTCGCGCGGCTATACCGTCCACGAGGCGTCGTCCGGCGTCGAGGCGCTGGAGATCTACAACCAGCTCGGCGGCGAGATCGACATCGTCGTGTCCGACGTCGTGATGCCGGAAATGGACGGACCGACGCTGCTCGGCGAACTGCGCAAGATCAAGCCGAACATCAAGTTCGTCTTCGTCTCCGGCTATGCCGAGGACGCCTTCGCGCGCAACCTGCCGGCCGATGCGAAGTTCGGCTTCCTGCCGAAGCCTTTTTCGCTCAAGCAACTGGCGACCGTCGTCAAGGACATGCTTGAGTCCTGAGGGGAGAGCCGCGCCTTGGCCACGCCCCGCCGGGCGGTCGGCGCACCGCCTAATGTCGTCTTGATCAAATATTGGGCACGATAATCAATATGCCCAATATGCAGGCAGCGTAGGGGCGCGGTGCGCAAAAAATTCTCAACAATTCCTTAACATGCCCAGCGCGGCCGCGGCGTGAGCCCTGTTGGAGACCCTCAACACCCTGATAATCCTCATCTATCTGCTCGTGTTCGAGAGTCATTTCGAACTGGCACGGCGGTTGCATCAAGTGCTGCGGTGCAACAAGCCCGCTCGGAGGTTCAATCATGAGGGATAAATTCTTGTCGGTTTCCAATGTTTTCTCGGCCGGGGCGATCGCCGCCGGCCTTCTTTTTGCTTCGCCGTCGCTGGCGCAGGAGACCATCAAGGTCGGCGTCCTGCATTCCCTCTCGGGCACGATGGCCATTTCCGAAACCACGCTGAAGGACACGATGCTGTTCCTCATCGAGGAGCAGAACAAGAAGGGCGGACTTCTCGGCAAGCAGCTCGAAGCCGTCGTCGTCGATCCCGCGTCCGACTGGCCGCTGTTCGCCGAAAAGGCGCGCGAACTGATCTCGGTCAACAAGGTCTCGGCCGTGTTCGGCTGCTGGACGTCGGTGTCGCGCAAGTCCGTGCTGCCGGTCTTCGAAGAGCTGAACTCGCTGCTGTTCTATCCCGTCCAGTACGAGGGCGAGGAAAGCCAGCGCAACGTGTTCTACACGGGCGCCGCGCCGAACCAGCAGGCGATCCCGGCGGTCGACTATCTGATGAGCGAGGACGGCGGTTCGGTGAAGCGCTGGGTTCTGGCCGGCACCGACTACGTCTATCCGCGCACGACCAACAAGATCCTGGAAGCCTACCTGCTCTCCAAGGGCGTCGCGGCTGAGGACATCATGATCAACTACACGCCGTTCGGCCATTCCGACTGGCAGACCATCGTCTCCGACATCAAGGCGTTCGGCTCGGCCGGCAAGAAGACGGCCGTCGTGTCGACCATCAATGGCGACGCCAACGTTCCGTTCTACAAGGAACTCGGCAATGCCGGGATCAAGGCCGAGGACATCCCGGTCGTCGCGTTTTCGGTCGGCGAGGAAGAACTCGCCGGTCTCGACACCGCGCCGCTCGTCGGCCACCTGACCGCGTGGAACTACTTCCAGTCCGTCGAAACCCCGGAAAACACCGATTTCATCGCGAAGTGGAAGG
The DNA here is from genome assembly GCA_030698645.1 of Mesorhizobium sp. GTDB lineage: Bacteria > Pseudomonadota > Alphaproteobacteria > Rhizobiales > Rhizobiaceae > Mesorhizobium_A. The sequence continues at coordinate 2,255 of JAUYMV010000253.1, read as the reverse complement.
AATACACGAAGAACCCGAAGCGCGTGACCAACGATCCGATGGAAGCCCACGTGATCGGCTTCAACATGTGGGTCAAGGCGGTCGAGAAGGCCGGCACGGTCGACGCGGATGCCGTCATCGACGCCATCATCGGCGTTTCGGTTCCGAACCTGACCGGCGGCTACTCGGCCATGATGCCGAACCACCACATCACCAAGCCCGTCCTGATCGGTGAAATCCAGGCCGACGGCCAGATGGAAACCGTCTGGCAGACGACGGGCCTCGTGGTCGGCGACGAATGGTCCGACTACCTGCCGGATTCCAAGGACCTGATCTCCGACTGGCGCGCGCCGATGTCGTGCGGCAACTTCAACGTCGCCACCGGCAAGTGCGGCGGCAAGGGCGTCAACTAAGAGCTTCGCGCATCATCTCCCGGGCGGGCCTCGTGCCCGCCCGGGAATTCCCGACCTCCCGCGAGATGGGCTCACGTCGCAATGGCATTCATTCGCGCTCTCGGTCTCCTGATGGTTTTCGTTGTGTCGGCGATCGCGCCGGCCAGCGCCGATGATGCCGCCATCCGCGCCACGATCGCGAAATTCGCGTCGGCGAAGGGCTTTCCGGCCATCGAGGCGATCGTGCGCGAACTGGGCGCCACCGGCGACGCGCGGGTCGGATACGCGCTCAACGCGCTTTCCGAAGGCAACCTCTCGTTCAGAAATTCCGACTCCGTGGTGTTCGTCGTCCGCGAATCCGGCGCCACCGCCAAGCTGTACGATGCGCTCACCGGCGAGGCGGCCGGCGAGGAACCGAAGGCAGGCTTCACCAAGGTCAAGGTCAACAACACGCTGCGCCGCGCCATCCGCGACATGATCGGCGGATTGACGCTCGGCGCCGACGATCCGGCCGTGCGCCTCGCAGCGGCCGCCACGATGTACCGAAATCCGGACGCGGCCAATCTCGAGGCGATCGAGGCGGCCATCGCCAAGGAAACGGTCGCAAGGGTGAAAGCGAAGCTCGAGGATGCGCGGGCGTCCGCCATTCTGGTGTCCGACCGACCGGATACCGAGAAGATGGCGGCGGTGGACCTGCTCGGCGCGCGCGGCGACCGCAGCACGCTATCGCTGCTGACCGCCTATGGCGCCGGCGCCGAGGGCGATCTGAAGCTTGCCGTCGACGCGGCCGTCGCCCGGATCAACGGCTCACTGGCGATGTGGCAGGTCGGCCAGAACGTCTGGTACGGCATTTCGCTCGGCTCGGTGCTGCTGCTGGCGGCGATCGGGCTGGCCATCACCTTCGGCGTCATGGGCGTCATCAACATGGCGCATGGCGAGATGGTAATGCTCGGCGCCTACACGACCTATGTGGTGCAGGAGTTCATCCGCAACTCCGCGCCCGGCCTGTTCGACTGGTCGCTCGCCATCGCGCTGCCGCTTGCCTTCCTCGTCGCCGGTGGCGTCGGGCTCGCCATCGAACGCGGCATCATCCGTTTCCTCTACGGCCGTCCGCTTGAAACCTTGCTGGCGACGTGGGGCGTATCGCTGATCCTCCAGCAGGCGGTACGCACCATTTTCGGCCCGACCAACCAGGAGGTCGGCAATCCGTCCTGGATGTCGGGCGCCTTCGAGATCGGCCAGCTATCGATCACCTGGAACCGCATGTGGATCGTCGTCTTCACGCTCACGGTGTTTGCCATCCTGCTGTTCGTCATGAAGCGCACGTCCTGGGGCCTGCACATGCGCGCCGTGACGCAGAACAGGCGCATGGCCTCGTCGATGGGCATCCGCACGCCGTGGGTCGACGCCTTCACCTTCGCGCTCGGCTCGGGCATTGCCGGCATCGCCGGCGTCGCGCTCAGCCAGATCGACAATGTCTCGCCCAATCTCGGTCAGGGCTACATCATCGACTCGTTCATGGTCGTGGTGTTCGGCGGCGTCGGCAATCTGTGGGGCACGCTCGTCGGCGCCTTCTCGCTCGGCATCCTCAACAAGTTCCTCGAGCCCTATGCGGGCGCGGTGCTCGGCAAGATCATCGTGCTCGTGCTCATCATCCTGTTCATCCAGAAACGCCCGCGCGGCCTGTTCGCGCTGAAGGGCAGGGCGATCGAAGCATGATCCTGGCCAAACTCTTTTCCGACGGTTTCGGCCGGCGCATCCTGATCACCATCGCGGTGCTGCTGGCGGTGGCCGTCATCGTGCCGATCCTGCACCTCGCCGTGCCGCGCGACAGCGCGTTCCATGTGCCCGCCTATGCCGTCGCGCTGGTCGGCAAATATCTGA
>JAUYMV010000234.1 GCA_030698645.1 Mesorhizobium sp. | reverse complement strand
CCGGCGAAACCGGCGATCAGCTCGTCGCCGCGGTCGAGACCGACGAGGTCGTGATCCTCGAGGTCCTCTCGCCGCCGTGGCCGTCCCCGGCGGTCGAGATAATCCGTCGCCGCGCAGGCGCAGAGCGGCAGATCGGCGATCTTGCGCGCCACCAGTTCGTTCTGCGCCGGCTTGACCATGCGCACCGCGATGTCGGCATCGCGCCTGAGCAGGTTCTCGACCTGGTTCGACGCGACGATCTCGACCTCGATGCCCGGCTCCTCGATGCCGAGACGGGCGATGATCGGCGGCAAGACATAGGCGGCGACGACTTCGCTGGCGGCGATGCGCACGGTTCCGGCGATCGTTTCGGTGGCGCCGAGCGCCATGCGCGAGAACGCCGCCGCGTGTTCGGTCACGGCGCGGCCCCGCTCCATCAGCGCCAGGCCCTGCCCGGTGAGTTCGTAGCCCTTCTTGCCGCGACGGAAGAGCACCACGCCGAGCGCGCGCTCCAGTTCGGCGACGTGGCGCCCGAGCGTCGGCTGGCTCGCATTCAGCAGCCGGGCGGCAGCCGACAGACTGCCCGACTCGGCCACCGCGACGAAACTGCGGATGAGATTCCAGTCGAGATCGGCCATGACTTCCATTCATTTATGAATATCAACGCCGCACTACTAGACGATTTCCATTCAGATGTGAACGGTTCATCCTGGCGACATCGAACAGGAGACCGGACATGAAGACGATTGTGGTTCTGGGCGCGGCCGGCAGGGTCGGCGACGCGGTTGCGCGCGCTTTCGTCGATGCCGGATGGCGCGTGAAAGGCGTGGCGCGCAACGCCAAGACGGGCGATCTGGCGCCGGGCGTCGAGCCCGTGCAGGCGGATGCAACGGACCGCGCCGCGCTCATTGCCGCCTGCGCGGGCGCCGACGTGATCTTCAACGGCCTCAACCCGCTCTACACGGAATGGCGCGAGAAAGTCATGCCGATGGCCGAAAACGTCATCGCCGCGGCCGAGGCCGCCGGCGCGACGCATCTGCTGCCGGGCAATGTCTACAATTACGGCCATGCGGTCGGCCTCGACACGAACGAGGACGCCCCCTTCGAGGCGTCGACCGACAAAGCGGAGATCCGCATCGCTATGGAGAACCTGTTCCGGCAGCGCGCCGCGGAGCGCGGCGTCCAGACCATCGTGCTGCGCGCCGGCGACTTCTTCGGCGGACCGCGATCGGGCACCTGGCACGATCTGATGATGCTGACGAAGCTCGGCAAGGACGTCTTCACCTGGCCTGGGCCGATGGACGCGCCGCACGCCTTCGCCTATCTGCCGGATCTCGCGCTCGCCTTCGTGGCGCTCGCCGAAAAGCGCGCCGATCTCGGCCGCTTCGAGACCTTCCACTTCGCCGGCCACACCATGACCGGCCGCGACATGCAGCTTGCGACGGAAGTCGCCATCGGCCGCAAGCTGACGACCAGGGGCATGCCCTGGACGCTGCTGCGCGCCGCCGGCCTGTTCAGCCCGATGATGCGCGAACTGGTGAAGATGTCCTATCTCTGGCGCACGCCGCATTCGCTCGACGGCGCTAAACTGGAACGGACAGTTGGGAAACTGCCTTCGACTGACCCCGTCAAGGCAATCCGGCAGATCGTCGCCGATCTCGATCTCGATCCGCGCCAGAAGATGGCCGCCTAGCAACCGGACCGGCTCGAATACACCCTGGAGGCCTCCCGGGTGCCGCTCTAACGCGGCCTCGGAGGTCCGGGTCATCCGCCCTCCAGCGCGCCTCCTGCGTGAACCGATGTATCCGCATCCGGATACACTCGAAACGCCGCGCTCGGCTCGGCGCAATCGTCGCGAGACGTCGGCGCGGCAGTCTCCGGCACCGCTACGTTGCAAGCCAGCAACGTCACGTTGCAAGCCAGAGGAAATCCACATGACTCCCGACCAGATCCGCCTTGTCCAGGCGAGCTTTCGATCCGTCGTGCCGATCCGCGAGACAGCGGCGCGGCTGTTCTACCAGCACCTCTTCGAGAGCGATCCGTCGCTGCGTCCGATGTTTCGCGACAGCGACATGGCCAGTCAGGGCAACAAGCTGATGGCGAGCCTCGGCTTCGTCGTCGGCGGGCTGGACCGGGCCGAGACCATCC
>JAUYMV010000230.1 GCA_030698645.1 Mesorhizobium sp. | reverse complement strand
CGCTCGCCTCGTAGGATTTCACCACGCCCGGCGCGACGAGGGCCGAGACGTCGGCGGCGAGGATTACCGCGCCGCGGTCGTTGAACACCTTCACCAGATCGCGGTGGCGGATGCCTCGGGACGCCGCGTCGTCCGGGTTCAGGCGCAGCAGGTAGAAGCGATGGCCGCCCACCAGCGCGCGGTGATCCTCGACCTGGTGGACGGCGCTGTTCTTGCCATCGGCCTGGGTGTGGAAACTGTAGCGGCTGTGCGTGGCGATCAGTTGCAGGGGAAAGCGCTGGGCAAGGTCGCTCCGCAGCCCTTCCCAGGAGGGCAGGTAGCGGTTGAGCGCCGGCCGGTCCGGATTGTCCGCGGTGTGGCGCTTCAGGATCTCCGGCACGAACTCCAGCTTGCCGCTCGGCGTCTGGAGACCCTCGAGGAACTCGCCGGCGAACTGCGAAGGCAGCGGCATCGGCTCGGGCAGGTCCTTCTTGCGGCCCTCGGCGAACCAGCGCATGTCGACCGGCTGGCGCAATTCGGGTTGCTCGGGCGGGACGACGAAGTAGCCCTTGCGGCAGAAGTCCTTCCATTTCACGTGGTCGGGCAGATCGGAGGAATCGAACACCCGCTTCACCCAGTCGAGTTCGCCGCCGCCTTCGGTGAACATCGACCCCAGGCCCAGACGGGTCAGGATGGCGGCAAAGATGTCGTAGTCGGAGCGCGATTCGCCGAGCGGCTCGATGCATTTGTGCTGGAGCGCGATGATCCGGTGGTTGACGACATTGACCCCGTGATGGGCATAGCCGCCGGAATTCGACCATTCGCCGATGTCCCAGCGCTCCAGCGCGGTGCAGGCCGGCAGGATGATGTCGGCGAACTGGGCCTCGCCCTCCATCCAGATCGACTGGTTGACGACGCACTCGATGCTGTGGTGGCGATAGGCCTCGATCCAGCGCCCCGAGCGCGTCACCGTGCTCATCGACGAGCCGCCGTAGCGGTAGATCATGTGGATCGGCGAGAAGCCCTGCATCGGATAGGTGAAGGGGGCGAATTGCGCCTCCTGCGACATGCCGTCCCAAATGTATCCGGTGGCGTGGCCGTCGATGATCGCGTCGGGGAGCTGCTGGCGCGGCACCATCTGCTTGACCGGGTTGATCGTCAGCACATGCGGCATGCGCTGGTAGTTGTTGGCCGCATTGCCGGTCCAGTTCAGATCGCCCGAAATGCCGCCATCGGCATAGCCGGGGAAATAGAAGTGCAGATCGTGCGGGATGCCGATCTGCAGACCGCCGAAATTGACGCCCGGCTTGCCCCAGCCCTGCATCGCCATCATCATGACCATGCAGCGCGCCCACTGCGCGCCGGTCGCGCCTCGTCCCGCGCCGCCAAAGCCGGTGCCGGTCATGCCAACAGCCAGATAGACCTTGCGGCCGCCCCATTTGCGGGCGAGCGCGCGCACGTCGCGGGCCGGGATGCCGGTTTCCGTCTCCTGCCACTCGGGCGTCTTGGCGACGCCGTCATCCTCGCCCAGCAGATAGGCCTTCCACGCGTCGAAGCCGGTGGTGCGGGTGGCGACGTAGTCCCTGTCGTAGAGACCCTCGGTGACCCAGACGTACATGATGGCCTGCGCCAGCGCCGCGTCGGTCTGTGGCCGGACCGGGATCCAGCGCCCGCCCAGCAGTTGCGCCGTGGGGTTGTTATGCGGATCGATGTGCACGAAGTCGATGCCGAGCTCCTTGGCCCACAGCCGGCGCGGGGTTCCTTCGAAGCCGGCATAGGCGCCATTGGTGCTTTCGGGATCGCAGGACCAGAAGACGATCATCTCGGCTTCCTTCAGGCAATCCTCGACCCCGCCATAGCCCGACGGCACGCCGACGCGCATCGAATTGCCGAAATGGTGCATCGCGCCCCAGTACCAGCCCTCCCAGCTGTCCGGGTTGGCGGCGACGCGCGTGAAGCCGATCAGGTTGGCAAATCGCGTCAGCGCGCTGAGGTAGTAGCCGACATTGCCCCACTGGTGGTGCGACGACATCGGGAAGGTGATCGAGCCCGGCCCATGGACGCGCCTTTGCCGCGTGACTTCGCGCGCAACGATGTCGAGGGCCTCGTCCCAGCTGATCCGCTCGTAGCCCGACTTGCCGCGGTTTTGCGGGTTGCGCTCGCCATCGGGATCATAGTCGACCCGCTTCATGGGGTAGAGGATGCGCTTGTCCGAATAAACGAGCGATTTCAGCGCGAGCGCGTGCGGCGCCACCAGTCCGCGCCGCGGCGGGCTGAATTTCCGCCCGCGCGCCTCGATCGTCCAGGTTTCCGGGTCGGAGGCGTCGAACTCGATCGGCGTGACCCGCAGGATGCGGCCGTCCTTGACATGGACGAAGAGCGGCCCGCCATTGGTGCAGGTGGTGAAGCGGGTGCTGCCGTCGGGCATCCGCGTGCCCATGGGCAGGCTGGCCGTCTCGCTCATCGCCAGCGTCTGAGTGAACCAGACCAGTGATTCATCCGGTCCGCCCGTCACCATCTTGAAGTTCTTGGCGGCATGGATGACCTCGCCCGGATCTCGCCCCGGCAACAGGAATTTCAGCGCCGTCGCGACGTCCTTGAACGACATCGTCACCTCGGCCTCGGCGGCCGCGCCGCGGCGCGAGCGAAAGCGACCGCCGCGGATTTCCACGACGCGGCCGATGCTTCCGTCCATCAGCCCGATCCAGGCGACGATGTCGCGCTGCTTCAGGCGCTCGGCATAGGCGGGGGCGCGGCTGGCCGCGCGGTTCATCACCTTGGGCAAGGCCACGAGGATGAGCCTCAGCAGCTGCCGGTTCAGTGTCGGCCGGACGGATTTCATGACCAAACGCTCGACAAGGTCGGTTGCGATTTCCGGCCAAACCTGGCCGCCAAGGCATGCGTGTCGTGCACGAAAGTCATCTGTTCCTCCCATCTCCTCCCATTTCAAATTGACTTCTATTTCAAAATGACCATATTGTCAATCACGAGATTAAGACATCGGATCGCCCGGCCAATCGCCGCGCCGTTCGGAGGGAACTGCCCAGGGGCATCCAAGCCCGCGCGCAGGTGGCCCGCGTTTGATCTCGAAGAGTTCTGCCTAGCTACGGAGGAGATCGCAGAATGACCCAAGTAAATCCGTCCACAGCCACCGACATGGAGGTGCCTGTCCTGATCGTCGGTGGCGGCGGCGCCGGCCTGACCAGTTCGATGCTGCTTTCGCAACTCGGCATCGAGCATCTGCTCGTCAGTGCGTTTCCCACGACATCCAACCTGCCCAAGGCGCATGTGCTCAACCAGCGCACCATGGAGATTCTTGCCGATGTCGGCGTTGCCGATGCGATCTATGCCAAGAGCACGCCCTCGGCGAACATGGCAGCGATGGGCTGGTATGCGGGCTTTGCCGGACCAGATCCGGACATGGGCCGCCGGATTGCCAAGATCGAATCCTGGGGCTGCGGCTACAGTAATCTCAACTGGATGCAGGCAAGTCCCCTGCGCACCGCCAACCTGCCGCAAATCCGGCTCGAGCCGGTCATGAAGGCCCGCGCGGATGAGCTCAACCCGGGGATGGTCCGGTTCCACCACGAGCTGACCCGGCTGGAGCAGGACGACGAGGGTGTCAGGGCCTGGATCACCAACCACGATACGGGCGAGGAATATACCGTTCGCGCGCGCTACCTGCTGGGCTGCGACGGCGGACGGACGATCCCGCGTCTGGTCGGCATCGCCCATGAGGGGCTGGGCACAATCGGCTATACCGCGACCGCCCATGTCTCGGCCGATCTTTCGAACCTGGCGCTCGACCCCGACGTGCTGATCCGATGGACCTGGTGCCCGCAGATTGGCGAGATGGCGGTTCTTGTCCCTATGGGGCCGAACAAGTGGGGGCCGGAGAGCGAGGAGTGGGTCTTCCACATCACCTATCCGGGCGATGCGCTCGCGAAAGCCAGCGACGCCGAGGTCGAGGCGACCATGCGGCTCGCGCTGGGCATCCCCGACCTGCCGATCACCATCCACAAGATCACGCGCTGGGCCATGGAAGGGATGCTGGCGTCGAAATTCCGCGCGGGCCGGGTGTTCCTGGTCGGCGACGCGGCGCATCGTCATCCGCCGACCGGCGGTCTCGGCCTGACCAGCGGCATCCAGGATGCGCACAATCTATGCTGGAAGATCGCGGCCGTCCTGAACGGACAGGCCGGCGAGGCACTGCTCGACACTTACGAAGACGAGCGGCGTCCGGTCGACGCGCGCAACATCCAGCGTTCGATGGAAAACACCATGGGCCATCTGGAGATCGGCGCGGCCTTCGGGCTTTCGCCCGCGGCCTCCGCCGAGGCGAACTGGGCCCAGGTCAAGCGCATCCTCAGCGACAGGCCCGAGGATGCGATACATCGCAGCACGGCGTTGCGGGCGATCCGGCGGCTCAGCATGGAAGCCAACGAACTGAACGTCGAGTATGGCTACCGCTACCGGTCGGCCGCGATTGTCCCCGATGGCACCAGCGAGCCCGCGGCCGTTGATGACGTTCGGCTTTACGAACCCAGCACCTTTCCGGGCAGCCCGCTGCCGCATGCGTGGATCGACGACGAGGCCGGCCATCGCCAGGCCCTGAAGGACCTGGTCCGGCCCGGCCGCATGCTGCTCATCGCCGGAGAAGACGGACAGGACTGGT
>JAUYMV010000228.1 GCA_030698645.1 Mesorhizobium sp. | reverse complement strand
ACCAGTCCTTCGCCATCCTCTATCCGTCGCTGGAGGAATTCGTCGCCATCCGCGACGTCGGCGTCGAACCGCTGAAGAAGACCAACCGCTACTCCGACGAGCGCATCATGGCGCGCAAGGACGGCACGCTGTTCTGGTGCCGGGTGCGCGGCCATTCGCTGACGCGCGAGGACGACCCGCTGCGCCGCGCGGTGTGGAGCTTCGCCGACCTGTCAGACTTCAAGCCGGTCACGGCCCTGACGACGCGCGAGCGCCAGATCGTCATGCATCTGGGCGAAGGGCGCACGTCGAAGGAGATCGCCCGCATGCTGACGATCTCGCCCCGCACCGTGGAAGCCTATCGCGCGCGGCTGATGAAGAAGCATCGCGCCGGAAATGTCGCAGAACTCCTGTCACGGCTCGGCGGCGTATCGCACTGAGCGGCAAACTGCGGGCTCGCCTGCAGGTTGTCGTTGGAATGTCGCGATTCCGATGCGAGACTGCGGCGAAGGGAGGACGATGTCGATGCCCATTCGCAAGCAAGCCGCACTGGCGCTCCTGCTGCTCGGCGCACCCGGCCTGGCGGCCGCGCAGGACGGCGCCCCGGCCATTCCCGATCCACCCGCCCAAGAGCTCGCGTCGCCGTCGCGAGCCCGCCAGACACAGTCGCTGACCTATTTTCTCTATATAGAGAACAAGCAGTGGGGCCCCTACACGGTCGCCCAACTCCGCGACATGGCCGCCGACAAGAACTTCTATCAGGACGATCTCGTGTGGAAGGAAGGGGCGGCGGAGTGGAAGCGGGCGCAGAATTATCCCGAACTCGCCGCATTCGCCTTGGCGAACGACCAGCCCCCGACCCCGGAGTTCAAGCCGGCCGAGCCGGAGCAGGCGCTGGAGGCCGCCGTCGAGCCAGATCAGGCAGGGCGGCAAGAGGCCGGACCGGACCAGCAGGTCGCCGCGGCGGAGCCGACCACGCCGGACGCGGCCGCACCGGATGCCGGACCGGACGCCGGACCCGACGGGCCGCCGCCGCCGCCGGATGCGGTGAAGAAACCTGAGCCGGCGACCCTCTACTACGTCTCCGTCGCCGGCGCGGCGACCGGTCCTTACAGCCTCGACGACCTCAAGAAGAAGGTGGCGGACGGGGAGATCTCGGCGACCAGCTATCTCTGGTGGAAGGGCGCCGCCTGGACCCAGGCAGACAAGGTGGCGGAACTGTCCAGCAGTTTCGCCGCGAAGCCGACGACGCCGCCCTTCGACTGCGAGGGGTTCATGACCGGTGTGTGGGAGCGGAATAGCTATTACTCGAGCCACCTCGTGTCGCTGCGGGTCCGCTACGATACCGGTGGACGGTACAGCGGCAGCCAGGCGATGGCGGGCATGCCGGGCTCGACGTTCTACGGAAGCTGGACTACCACGGCGGTCGGCGAGAAGGCCTGCTCGCTGACCCTCAATCAGCAGTATCCCGACGTGTCCCAGCGCACCTTCGTCCTAGACATCGTCGACGAGGACACCGTGAAGGACCAGTCGGACGAAGGGATCGCGCGGCGTCTCTGACGCCGCCGGTCAGACGTGCTGGCCGCCATTGATGTGGATTTCGCTGCCGGTCACGTAGGACGCCTGCGGCGAGCACAGGAAGTAGATGATGTCGGCGACTTCGCTGGTTGCGCCGAGGCGGCGCAGCGGGATGGTCTCGACAATCTTGTCGGTGCCGGGCGACAGGATCGCGGTGTCGATCTCACCCGGGGCGATGGCGTTGACGCGGATGCCGTGCGGCCCGAAGTCGGCAGCCATCTCGCGCGTCAGCGAGCCGAGAGCGGCCTTCGACGTGGCATAGGACGTGCCGGCGAAGGGATGCACGCGCGTTCCGGCGATCGACGTCACGTTGACGATAGAGCCTTGCGCCGCGGCGAGCTCCTTGAACAGGCCGCGCGCCAGCATGATGGGGGCGAAGAAATTGACCTGGAAGACGTCGCGCCAGACATGCATCGGCGTCTCGATCGAGTTCATCCGGCTGCCATCCTTGAGCTTCGGCGAGATGCCGGCATTGTTGACCAGCGCATGAAGCTCGCCGCCGGTCACCTCGAGACGGTGCCTGATCTCGGAGACGGCGATGCCGACATCCTCCTGGTCCGACAGATCGACCTTGATGTGGTCGTCGGGACCGGCCGGCCAGGGGCAATCCTCTGCGAAAGCCTGCCTGGAACAGGTGATGACGCGCCAGCCCTCGCGCGAGAAGCGCTTCACCGTGGCATGGCCGATGCCGCGGCTCGCGCCGGTCAGCACCAATGTCTTGCGTTTCGGCTGTTCGGTCATGTGCGAGTCTCCAGCCCCGCTATCTAGAGCCTTTCATGCCTGGAAAGAAGTGGCGGTTTTCTCGAAGACGCTGGCATGACGCGCCGCCGGGCGGCGGGTCTCAATTGCCGAGGATGACGTCGAGGATCGACTTCTCGCGCCGTACCGGCCGACCGCCGACTTCGCCGGGCGGAACCGGGCGGCGGATCGAGGACACCGCAGCTTCATCTGGGCGCGGATTGAAGCCGCCGGCCATTTCGGGCGAGACCGCTTCGTTCGATCCGACCGGGGCGGATGGACGTGCGACGTCACCGCCATCGACCGGATCGAGCCGCTGGGCTGGCGCGAAGAGATCCATGCCCGGCAGGGCCGCGACGGGCACGCCTTCATGCGCAGCCGTCATGAACGTCTTCCAGGCTTGGGCGGGCAGCGAGCCGCCGGTGATGTTCTTGGTCGGCTTGCCGTCGTCATTGCCGAACCAGACGCCGGTCGTCAGGTTCGACGTGTAGCCGATGAACCAGGCGTCGCGCGACGCCTGGCTGGTCCCGGTCTTGCCGGCCGCAGGCCAGCCGAAGGCGGCTTTCCTCGCGGTGCCGATTTCCAGCGTCTCGGTCATCATGCGGTTCATCATGCCGATCGTCTCGGCCCGCACGACGCGCGGCGCGACATCGCCGTCCGGCTGATAGAGGACCTTGCCCTTTGCATCGGTGATTCGGCTGATGAAGTGGATTCTCGGCCGGTAGCCGCCATTGGCGAAGGGAACGAACGCGGCGGTCAGTTCGAGCGGCGTGACTTCGGAGGTGCCGAGCGCGATCGAGGTGTTGGCCTGCAGCCGGGATTCGATGCCGAGGCGGTTCGCCACCTCGACGACGGCGGCCGGGCCGACTTCCATGACGAGCTGGGCGGAAACCGAGTTGAGCGATTTGGCGAGCGCCTCGGTCAGCGTGACACGGCCGAGATATTTTCCCTTGTAGTTGTCGGGCGTCCACTTGCCGATCTTGATCGGCGCGTCGTTGCGCACGCTATCGGGCGTGCGGCCGGCTTCGAGCGCGGCCAGATAGACGAACGGCTTGAATGCGGAGCCGGGCTGACGGCGCGCCTCGGAAGCGCGGTCGAACTGGCTGTTGGCGTAGTCGTAGCCGCCGACCATGGCGCGCACAGCGCCTGTATTGTCGATTGAGACGAGTGCTCCCTGGCTGACCGAGAGCTTCTTCCCGTTTTCGTCGATCAGCG
>JAUYMV010000220.1 GCA_030698645.1 Mesorhizobium sp. | reverse complement strand
CTGTGGCCCGAGCCGATCTTGCGGTGCGATTCGTCCTTGTTGTGGATCGATCCCTGCTTCAGATGCGACTGGCGCGTGCTGTGGCCCGAGCCGATCTTGCGATGCGATTCGATCTTGCCGTGCAACGAGCCCTGCTTCAGGTGGGACTGCCGCTTCTCGTGGCCCGAGCCGACCTTGCGGTGCGACTCGACCTTGCCGTGCAACGAACCCGTCTTACGATGCGACTGCACCTTGTTGTGCGGCGAGCCGATCTTCAGGTGCGACTGCACCTTGCCGTGCGGCGAACCGACCTTCAGATGCGAGTTCCACTTCGAATGCACGGGCTCGGGAACGCCGGTCGAGACGTCGTGGCAATCCATGTCGTTGGAACCGTCGAGATCGCCTTCGATGCCGATCAGACCCGGATAGAGCAGCGCGACCGTGGCTTCGTCGATTTCACCGGTCGGATCGAGACCGTTGTCCGCCTGGAACTCCGCCAACGCGTCGTGCGATTGCTGGCCGAACACCCCGTCGACAACACCCGGATCGTAGCCGAGCAGCTTGAGGGCGACCTGGATCGCGCGCGCGTCGATCGCTCCGTTCTCGTCGTAGAGCCACTGGATCGCGACGCAGTTGGTCAGAACGCCGGATCGGTAGATGGCCGGAATTCCGACGACGACGGTCAGTTCCACCGTTTGCCCGATTTCGATCGTCAGGGCGGCGTTGACGCACTGGATGCCCGTGCCGAGATCGAAACAGGACCAGCCGGTGCCGACCACGGACACGAAGCCGACCGGGAACGGCTGGATGACATCCCAAAGATAGAGTGGCCCGCTGAAGATGCCGGTGCCCTTGTTGGTCAGCCGGATCACGTAGCTGCATGAGGCGCCGGGGAGGCACTGCAGCGCGCCGCTCTTGTCGATGTCGATGTCGTAGCCTCCGCCCTGCCGTGTCGGCGCGGCGCCGGCCTTGTAAACCTCGACGTCGCCAATCTTCGTCGCATCGTTCTTCAGCGCCTCGATTTTGAGCGGCGCGCCGGAATCGTCGACGTTCCGGTCGAGATCGATCATGTAGGAGGAGAGCAGCGCGTCCGCTGGATAAGGCTCGCCGCTGTCTGGGTAGGCGCCGCCCGCGCCTGCCGGCAGGAGTTCGTCGGAGGCCTCGACGGGCGTGCCCTGCAGGCCGTGCACCTCGCTCGCATCGCTGCGCGTGCCGGTTTTCGGATCGAAGCAGGCGCCGTCCGGCGAGCACAGCGCATCGCCGCTTGCCCAGACCGAGCCAGCGGGTTTGCTCGTATCGAGAGATCCGGCGGCATCGTAGCCATAGCCGAAATCGACGCCGCCCGCGGCATTGGCGCGGATATGGGGCGCTCCGATCGACTTGCGATCGTTGAAGCCGACATCGTAGCGGCCATCTGGCACCCAGATGTCGGTATCGCTCTGCAGGTAGCGCAGCACGCGCGCACCGTGCGGCGTGGCGAACGGGTCGGCCGCGTCGAGACCGAGATTGCGCACGCTGCCGCGCTCCGCGACCAACATGACGCCTTCCGGCGATATAGCCAGGTCCGGCACCGAACGCGGCGCGTCCGTCTCGTCCCCGAGCTCCGGCAGAATGACCTCGCGGCGCACGTCGCCCGGATTGAAAGCCCCCTCGGAGAGGCCGATGGACCAGACGCTGTTCATGGAATCCTCGCCGGCGCTTTCCCAGTCGGGATGGCCGAGCGAGTCGGCGCCCGAGATCGCGTAATAGAGCCTGGTTGCACCGGTGACTGCGTCGGTGTGCACCGCCAGCCCCCAGACGCGGCGGCGGAAATCGGCATAGTTCCAGCAGGACGGCGTGAGGTCGAACTCGGCGGCCACGCCGGCGGAATCCGTGCAGTCCTCGATCGACGCAGCCGATGCCGGATCGAACGCCACCGCGGCGAGCGACATCGCCGCGCCGGTGGAAGCGTCGGTGAATGACGGCCGTCCGGTCGCGCCATGGTCGAAGCGCTCGATTTCGGTCCCGTCCAGCGCTAGGCGATGGATCATGCCGCTTTCGAGGTCGGAGACGAAGAGCTGTTTCGAGGCCGGGTCGAACGCCACATTTCCCAGACCGGCGCCGCTGTTCTCCCGTCCGTCGAGCGTGATCGTCGTCAGCAGCGACGGCGCGTAGCCTTCCGCACCCCTGAGAACATAGAGGCCGCCAGGGCCGCCCTCGCCCCATTGACCCGGCAGCCAGTCGCTGGCGTCTTGATACCGGTGCAGGCCGAAGGCCGATGTCGCCGTCAGATAGACATTGGCCGGCGACCCGTCATCGAACGCGATGCCGAAGACCTGCCCGATCTCGCCGGCGGTCACTGCCATGTGTTGCGGTTCGTCGATCCAGTGGCGCCCGTCCGCGGGAAAACCCGGTCTGCGCACGTCGATGGCGCTGCCGACGACACCGGTCTCGTCGATCAGCGACAGCCGGCTGCCGTCACCGAGCGTGATTGCGATCGTTCCCGAGAAGCGCGTGGCGTAGGCTTCTCCGACCGAGAGCGTCTCCTGCGCCTGGGCCGGCTGCGCCAGCGCCAGCGTCCCGAGGGCGGCGCCGA
>JAUYMV010000206.1 GCA_030698645.1 Mesorhizobium sp. | reverse complement strand
CCGTCCCGGCCCGGCGCGTCGGGCGCCGGCGGCTCGCCGTCACACCCTTCCCAGAATCGCCGCCGCCGCCTAGGGTCGGCCGAGGAGGAAGGCCGCTGAACCAGCATGTCCGCTCAGATGCCCGCTTCACCGAAGCGCTGGCCGCCTTCGACGGCTTCGGCAAGCCGACCGGAATCGTCGAGCGCGAGGGCATCCGCTATTTCGTCAACGAATTCTGGACCGCGCGCCAGCGCCAGTCGGCCCGCCTGCACGAGATTTCCTACCGCGCCTGCTTCAAGGCCGAGCTGCCGCGCTTCTTCATCGAGCGACTGACCGCGCCCGGCGACCTCGTCTACGACCCCTTCATGGGCCGCGGCACGACGCTGCTCGAAGCCGCCCTGCTCGGCCGCCGGCCGGCCGGCAACGACATCAACCCGCTCTCCGCCATGCTGGTCGGCCCACGCCTTAGCCCCCCGACGCTGGAGGATGTGGCGGCCGCGCTCGCCCGCATCGACCTCGACGCCGAGGCCGAGGCCGACCCCGACCTGCTCGCCTTCTACCACCCGAAAACGCTCCGCCAGATCGCGGCATTGCGCGCGCATCTGCTGGCGCGCGGCGAGGACGGGCTCGACGCCGCCGAGCGCTTCATCCGCATGGTGGCGCTCAACCGGCTGACCGGCCATTCGCCGGGCTTCTTCTCGGTCTACACGCTGCCGCCCAACCAGGCGGTCTCGGTGCAGTCGCAGCTGCGCATCAACGCCCGCCGCAACCAGCAGCCGGCCTATCGCGACGTCGCGCGCCTGATCCTCGCCAAATCGCGCATCCTGCTCGGCGCCGGCGGACCTCCGCCCGCCGCGCACGGAGACCGGCCGCTGCTCTTCACCGGCAAGGCGTCGGCGACGCCCGGTCTCGCGGATGCCTCGGTCGCGCTCGCCGTCACCTCGCCGCCCTTCCTCGACATCGTCGACTACGCCGGGGACAACTGGCTGCGCTGCTGGTTCGCCGGCATCGACGCCGCCGGCGTCGCCATCGACCGCCACCGCACCGTCGCCGAGTGGCAGGCATTCGTCGAAGGCTCCCTTGCCGAGCTGGCCCGCGTGGTCAGGCCGGGCGGCCACATCGCCTTCGAGGTCGGCGAGGTGCGCGGCGGCAAGGTGCTGCTCGAGCGCCAGGTCGCGGCCGCCGCCGAGCGCCTGCCGCTCGATCTCGTCGGCGTCATGATCAACGCCCAGGCCTTCACCAAGACGGCCAATTGCTGGGGTGTCGGCAACAACGCCGGCGGCACCAATACCAACCGCATCTGCCTGTTTAGAAGGCTTTAAACCGATTCGCTTGCGACATCTTGTCAAGCCGAATTTCGCATGGCATAGTTTTTGGGTTCGGGCATTTGCTTACCCGGAGACTGGATGCGTTTTGGACCACCTTTCCCCGACATCGTGAAGAACCGACACCGCGACACTGTGCGCGTTGCACAGACGCATCTGTATTAGGGAAAAGGAGATTTCCCCATGACCCAGACCGGTACCGTCAAATTCTTTAATGCAACCAAAGGCTTCGGCTTCATTACGCCCGAAGGCGGCGCCAAGGACGTGTTCGTCCACGTCTCCGCTCTCGAGGCGTCCGGCATGCGCACCCTGGTCGACGGGCAGAAGGTTTCCTTCGACGTCGAACCCGACCGCATGGGCAAGGGCCCGAAGGCCGTCAACCTGCGTCCGGCCTGATTGGCGGGCGGCCCGGCTCGGCGCCGGCGAGATATGAATTCCGGAAGCGCGGCGCGCGATCGCCGCGCTTTTTTGTTGCGCATGCGGCGCGTCTCGCCAAGCATGGCGCAGTTCCGCCGCGCGACTCCTGTCGGTTCGTGCTACGGAATCGACCCTCGATGGCAAGCACATCCCGCGCCGACGCGGTCCGCCGGCACCGCTTCTGGAGAATGCCGATGAGACAGATCAGGGTGATCGCGGCGGCCCTTTTCGCCGCCGCTACGTTCGTGACCGGACCTGCCGCCGCGCAGCCCACCGCGCCCGTTTCCGCCGACGGCCTCGTGCTCAAGGTTTCGGGGTGCCATCGCGACGTTCAGCGCCACTACGTTCCGGAGTTCGACCGCCGCGCCTGGCACTATCACGCCGGCAGCCGGTGCCGGCCGATCGAGGTCGACCGGCCCGGTTTCGTTCCGGAGGAGCCCGTCTACCGCGATTGCCACCGCGACGTGCAGCGCCATTTCCTGCGGGAATACGGCCGCAGCGTCGTGCACCGCCATGTCGGGCCGGATTGCCGGGTGCGCGAGTTGCGCCAGTCGACCTCGCCGCGCCCGGGCTTCTGCGTGCAGGTCGGACCGCTCACCTTCTGCGACTAGGAAAGCCGGCAAAATCGCACCGGCCGGACCTCATGGCCCGGCCGCGTCTCGCCATTTCGTGATTCGGCCTGTGCCAGAGTGAAAGTTTCTCTTGCTCCAGAGATTTTTTCTGCCAACATTGGGCTTCGGGAAGTTGCCGGCCCGGAGACTGGAATAGCATGCCCGCGACAGGGCGCCCGCTTGGCCGCGGATGCCCAATGAGAGAGTCCCTGGCTTGGCTCCGCAGCGGTTCCGCGAAGACTGTTTTCTCCCCCTGTAATCGGCCGAGACCGCGCCCGGCGCAGCCGGCGCGACAACTGGAAGTGACGGGACAGAAGGAGTTTTCCATGGGCCAGATGAGCGGCACCGTCAAATTCTTCAACCACGCCAAGGGCTTTGGTTTCATCACTCCGGACGGTGGCGACAAGGACGTCTTCGTCCACATCTCCGCCGTGCAGGCCACCTGCCATCCCGGCCACGAGGACGGCCAGAAGGTCTCGTTCGACACCGAGCCCGACAAGCGCGGCAAGGGTCCGAAAGCCGTCAACCTCATGGTCGGCTGACCGCCGCTCAGGCTCGGCGTTTCCCGACGCGGCCGGCCGGTCGTCCGGCCCCGGATCACAGGCGATCCGCCGTCTCGTTCAGCGATCCGCGGCAGGCCGCACCACCCGTTCAGCGGGGGTTCAGCCGCAAGGCGTTAGATCTTGCGCCGCAGCCTGGCGCCGATGACCGGACGCGGGCCACGACGGAGACCGACATGACCCGA
>JAUYMV010000204.1 GCA_030698645.1 Mesorhizobium sp. | reverse complement strand
CCGTCCGCAGCCCAGGTCCGCGGCTTTCGCTCGGATGCCGCGACCCGCGTCGAGGCTCCAGCACCGCGACCCGCCCCCGGCGCCCGCATCCAGCGCGAGGCGCAGACCTCACTCATCGGTTCGTCGAAATTCGAGATGCCGACGCTGCATTTCCTCAGCGAGCCGAAGAACATCGTCCGCGACAAGTCGGTTTCCAAGGATGCGCTCGAACAGAACGCCCGGCTGCTCGAAGGCGTGCTGGAGGATTTCGGCGTCAAGGGCGAGATCATCCATGTCCGCCCCGGCCCCGTGGTCACGCTCTACGAACTGGAGCCCGCGCCGGGGATAAAGTCGTCGCGCGTCATCGGCCTTGCCGACGACATCGCGCGCTCGATGAGCGCGATCGCCGCCCGCGTCGCCGTGGTGCCCGGCCGCAACGCGATCGGCATCGAGCTGCCCAATGCGCGGCGCGAAACGGTCTATCTGCGCGAGTTGGTCGCCAGCCGCGACTTCGAGACCACCAAGGCGCGGCTCGCGCTGGCGCTCGGCAAGACCATCAATGGCGAGCCGGTCATCGTCGACATCGCCAAGATGCCGCACGTACTGGTCGCCGGCACCACCGGCTCGGGCAAGTCGGTCGCCATCAACACGATGATCCTCTCGCTGCTCTACCGCATGACGCCGGCCGAATGCCGCCTGATCATGATCGATCCGAAGATGCTGGAACTCTCCGTCTATGACGGCATCCCGCACCTGCTGACCCCCGTCGTCACGGACCCGAAGAAGGCCGTCGTCGCGCTCAAATGGACCGTGCGCGAGATGGAGGACCGCTACCGCAAGATGTCGAAGGTGGGCGTGCGCAACATCGACGGCTTCAACGCGCGTGTCGCGACCGCCGGCAAGAACGGCGAGCGCATCTCGCGCACCGTGCAGACCGGTTTCGACCGGCAGACCGGCGAGGCGGTCTACGAGACCGAATATCTCGACCTGGAGACGATGCCCTATATCGTCGTCATCATCGACGAGATGGCCGACCTGATGATGGTCGCCGGCAAGGACATCGAAGGCGCCGTGCAGCGTCTCGCCCAGATGGCGCGCGCGGCCGGCATCCATGTCATCATGGCGACGCAGCGGCCCTCGGTCGACGTCATCACCGGCACGATCAAGGCCAACTTCCCGACCCGCATCTCCTTCCAGGTCACCTCGAAGATCGACAGCCGCACCATCCTTGGCGAGCAGGGCGCCGAGCAGCTGCTCGGCATGGGCGACATGCTCTACATGGCCGGCGGCGGGCGCATCCAGCGCGTGCACGGCCCGTTCGTTTCCGACGAGGAAGTCGAGAAGGTCGTCGCCCACCTGAAGCTCCAGGGCGTGCCGCAATATCTGGATTCCATCACCGAGGACGATGGCGAGGACGACGAGGACGATGGCAAGGCCGGCAAGGGCGGCGGCAGCGTATCGGACGTGTTCGACGAATCGGACGATCCCTACGACCAGGCAGTCGCCATCGTGCTGCGCGACGGCAAGGCGTCGACTAGCTATATCCAGCGCCGTCTCGGCATCGGCTACAACCGCGCCGCCTCGATCATCGAGAAGATGGAGAAGGAGGGCATCGTCGGCCCCGCCAACCATGCCGGCAAGCGCGAGATCCTGGTGCCGACCGAAGACGACAAGATGTGACGCGGAGGGCCGGTCGTGCCTCCGCGCCGCCGGTCCGCCAAACTTAAGCCCCAGTGCTTGCGTAGCAGCAGACGAGATTCGACAGGAGAACGGCAGCGATGACCGCGACAGCAAGAGGCCCCGCATTTTTCCACAGCGTTCGCACGCGCGCCCTGCGCCTGATGGCCGCGACGGCATTCGTGGTGGGCGCGGCCGGCGTCGCGGCCACCGGCTTTGCACCGCTTGACCTCGTCGCGCCGGCGCATGCCGCATCCTCGGCGGCGCAGAAGATCGCCGATCATTTTTCCTCGGTGCAGACCATGTCGGGCGAATTCGTCCAGTTCGGCCCGCGCGGCGAGCAGACGGGCGGCAAATTCTTTATCCAGCGTCCGGGCAAGATCCGCTTCAACTACGAGGCGCCGTCCGCCTATCGCGTCGTGTCCGACGGCAAGTCCGTGGTGATCAGCAACAGCAAGCTGAAGACCTCCGACCTGTATCCGCTGTCGAAGACGCCGCTCAAGCTGCTGCTCGACGAGCGCATCGACCTGTCGGGCACCAAGGTCAGCAAGGTCACGGAGGATCCCGACCTGACCAC
>JAUYMV010000203.1 GCA_030698645.1 Mesorhizobium sp. | reverse complement strand
AGGGCCCGGTGCCGACATGCAGATCGTCCATGCGCTCGATGATGCGCGGGTGGGTCGCTTCGACGATGACGAAGACGCCGGGCGCGACGCCCTTGCCGACGGTGAAATCGACGACGCCCTTTTTCGACAGCACACCGCCGTCCTCGCGCGGGATCAGCACCTTGGCCAGCGTGTCCCGGTCGGCATTCGGTCCGTGCATGCCGGGCCGGTCGGGGACCAGGCCGGTGGCGTTGGCGATGGCGCACATCTCGACCATCGTCTTGGAGCCGTCGACGAACTCGACCAGCATGCGCGGGTTCATGTTACGGCGGATCGCCTCCTCCCGGTAGTCGTCGGGAATGGCGTCGTGGTTGAGCGGATTGTTCTTGCCCTTGCCGGCGGAGACGACCGTATAGCCGAGCGCGGAGGCGAACTCGATCAGTTCCATGCAAGACGACGGCTCGTCGCCGGCGCCGAGCGAATAGACGACGCCGAGCTTTTCGGCCTGGCGCTTGAGCCAGGGGCCGATGGTGACGTCGGCCTCGACATTCATCATCACCAAATGCTTGCCGTGCTGCATGGCCATCAGGTCGTAGTCGGCGGCAACACCGGGCTTGCCGGTGGCGTCGACGATGACGTCGAGCAACGGGTTGGTGACCATGGTCTCGACCGAGGTGATGGCGATCCTGCCGGCTTCGATGGCGGCGGACACTTTCGACGGCGTATCGGCCTCGCGCGCGTGCGCGTCGTCGCCATAGGCGATCTCGATCGCATGGCGGGCGGTATGCGGCCGGCGGGTGGCGATGGCCGAAAGCGTGACGCCCTTCATCAACATGCACTGGGTGACGAGGTCGGTGCCCATCTCGCCCGAGCCGATGACACCGATACGCACCGGGCGGCCTTCGTCGGCACGCCGGGCGAGATCGCGCGCAAGCCCTGTCAGGGCGACATTTGTCATCGGCATTCCATCCCGCACTTCTTCGCTGCGGCAGCTAGAGTCGGACAGCACGGAATGTCAACGAGAACGAATCGGCCGTCGGCGACGATCACTCGATTTCCCTGATCGCGGCGCGCGCGAGTTCGAGATTGTGCGCCGTCTCCGCCGCCGCATCGGAGAGACCTGCGGCAAGAAACTCCTTCTCCGCGGCCGTGCACTGGGCGGAGGCCTCGTCGAGGGCTGCCCGGTCGCGGCGCGCCTTGCCGTAGCCGACCAGCGCGCGACAAAGCGTGTCGCGGATGGCCGGAAGGTTGCCGGTCTCGCCGCTCGCCAGTTGCGCGGAGAGCGCCAGGCGTCCGGCGGACACCGCGCCGTCGAAGGTCGCTGTTCGGCCTGTCCGTTCGGCGATCAGGTTCAGCGCATAGCCGATGCCGTTCTGGATCTCGGCGAACGAGGCGGGGTGGCTGTCGCCCGCGAAAACGTCTGCCGCCGACCGGTATGCGGCAATCGCACGGTCGAGATCGGCGGTGTGGGCCGGATCCTGATCGGCCAGGAGCAGGAGGATGTTGCCCAGCGCCATCTGGTTATACGCCCAGCCGTCCGCCGCGTCGGCGCGGGTCCATGCGTCGAGGGCCACAGCATAAAGGCGGGCTGCCTGCTCCATCGCCGCGACGTCATTGCGACGCCGTCCGGTCAGCTCGATGGCGCGCGCCAGATTGTACGTCGCCTGAGCATGTTGCACGCGGTCGGTCTCCGGCGTCCAATATCCGAGCGCCTCGCGCAGCAGGCCTGCGGCTGCATCGAGCTCATCCGTGCCCTGTCCGTGGTCGGCGATCGACATCAAGGCAAGCGCCGCATTGGAGGTCGAAATCGCCCGGTCCGACGATTTCCCGGCGCGTTCGAATGCCGCGGCGGCGCTGAGATAGGCCGCGTGGGCGGCGCGCAACTGCTCGACGCTGTTGCTGGTTTCGCCGGCAAATTGCAGGGCGCGACCGAGTTCGTTTTCGGCTGAAGCCGTATCGAACTCGTCCTTGTCGTCCGCACCGATCAGCGGCGCGGCGGCAAGGGCCGCGCGATAGGCCGCGGCCGCTTCCTCGGCGAGCGCGGCGTCGTTGCCGGCATGGGCGAGTTCGAGCAATTCGTTGCCGAGGAAGCCGTTGGTGCGCGCGACATCGAGCATTTTTTGCTTGGCGGCATAGCCCGGAATGGCGTCACGGTAGGCAGCCACGGCGCGGCGGCGATCGTCCGCCGCGCCGGTCTGCTTGGCGATCTCCGTATAGGCAAGGCCGAGATTATAGCTGGTCTCGGTGTTCTCGAAATCGGCATTCTTGCGCCCCTTGACGCCCAGCTTCTCCCGGTAGCCGGCGGCCGCGCTGCGCAGGAGTTCGAGATCGCCCTTCTTGATGCCGCGCCGGTAGTCGAGAAGCGCCATGCTGTTGCGCGCCGAACTCCACAGGGAAGGAGAATTGACCGGGTCGAGGCCTTCGAGCGCAGACCGGTAGGCCGCCGCGGCCTCGGCATAGAGCGGCTCCGACCCGCTGCGTTCCGCCTGTTTTTCGAGCGCCGCGCCGAGGTTGATCATCGTTCCGGCCCAGTCGACCGGGGCGCGCTCGCGCGTCCAGCCCCGGAGCGCCTGCCGGAACAGGTCGACAGCCGTTTCCGTTTCTCGCGGATCGGAATTTAGGCTGGCCAGTTCCATATGCGCCAGTGCGCGATTCGACTGCGTCTGAGCCCAGTCGAGAGGCGCGCGGTCAAGCGTCTGCTCGCGCAGGGCCTCGTCATAGCTGGCAAGCGCCTGGCGAATAAGGGCGCCGTCGCGCGCGGCGACGCCGCGATCGAGCAGGACGTTGCCGAGATTGTTGTTGGTCGTCGCCCAATCGAGCGGCACCAGATCGCGCCGTCTCACTTCGAGCACCGCTCGGTAGGCGCTTGCAGCCTGTTCGAGCAAGCTCTGATCCTGCGAAAGCCGCGCGAGAAGCCGCAGAGCGACGGCCAGATTGGACTGCGAATTTGCCCATTCGAGCGGGATGGAGTCGCGTCTGAACTCAAGCAGGGCCAGATTATAGGACGCGACAGCCTCTTCGGCGAGGGCCGCATCCTCCGTGCGGCGGGCAAGGCCGACCAGCGCCGTGGCGAGATTCTGGTGCGTTCTCGCCCATTCGACGGGCTGCGTCTCGCGACGGCGAACCTCGAGCACGGCGCGGTAGGCGGCAACCGCCTCGGCAAAGGTGGCCGGGTCGTTGTCGCGCTCGGACAGGACGAGCAGCGCATTTGCCAGGCTGGACTGACCCCAGGCCCAGCTCTCCGGCACCTTTTCGCGCGGCGACTCCTCGAGTGCCAGGCGGTGCGCGGCGACGGCCTGGCGCAACAGCGGTTCCTCGCCGAGCCGCGAGGCGAGATCGACCAGCGCGACGCCGATATTGTTCTGCGTGGTCACCCAGTCGGCCGGACGCGTCTCGCGCGGCGCATAGGCGAGCGCGTCGCGATAGACCTGTATCGCTTCCGCGAGAGCCGCGTTATCTCCCTTGTAGTCGCCGTGGCGCCACAGCGCGAGGCCTTGATCCAGTCGATAGCTCCATGCGAGCACCGGATCGAACCGCGCCACCTGATCGAAGGCGCTCTGGTAGTCGTCGGCGGCGCGGCGGAAATCGAACGACAGGCCGTACGCCTCGGCGCTCGCGCCATAGGCGGCGGCGAACTCGATGCGGCGCGCCTTGATGTCGGCCTCGTCGGCGTCGAGGCGGGCCGACAACTCGCCGACGCGCGCCTTGATCTGCTCATGCAGTCTGATCCCCGTCTCGAGCGCGCCCTCGCGCATCGCCATCCCGGCGAGTTCCGACAGGCGGACGACCTCAGGATCCGTGCCCTGACGCGCGTCGCGCTCGGCGAGCAGCTTCTTCAGTTCGCCGGTCTGGCGGCGCAGCAGGCGGTCGAGTTCGGCTGGATCCTTCGGCGCATCGCTGCCGAGCGCTCGCAGCATGCCGTAGAGCGCATCCATCGGCACATCGCCGGAGGCGGCGATGGTTTCGATCTGCGCGCGCGCGGGCGTGGGCAGGGCGGCAATGGTCAGGAGCAATTGCCGGCGTTCGGAGAGGATGTCGCCCTCCGCGCCGCCGGGCTCGGCCGGCGACGCGCCGAAATAGAGCA
Source organism: Mesorhizobium sp. (assembly GCA_030698645.1). Lineage (GTDB taxonomy): Bacteria > Pseudomonadota > Alphaproteobacteria > Rhizobiales > Rhizobiaceae > Mesorhizobium_A. Next base: position 3,415 of record JAUYMV010000203.1, on the reverse strand, counting down.
GGCGGCGCAGGCTTTCGTTGACCCAGGGACGCTGACGCCCGGCCGTCTTCAGATAGACTTCCTCCGCGACCATGCGCAGCACCGTTCCGAACTCCTCGCCGCGCATTGCGGAGAGATGGCGCACCAGGGCATCCGCGTAGGGACTGTTGCCGCCCGGCGGGCCGTCGAGCGCCGCCTGCCCCGGCTCCGCGGCATAGCCGATGACGGTACCGACATTTTCCGCGCCGCCGATGGCGCGCGCGGCCATCGCCGAGACCCCGCGCGGCTGGCCGAGACCGCTCGGCGTCACGCTGAGCCCCGCGGGCGCGGCTTCGGTCTTCAGCAAGGCGCGCGGCCGGAACGGATTGGTGCGGCAGGCGTCGAGCAGGACGATCGCGACCGGCACGGCGCGCTTCAGTTCATCAACGTAGGACGACAGCGGCACGAGGCGCGCGTCGGCGGCATCGAGCGCGGTGTCGTCGGCGTCGACCGGGACGAGGAAATTCTCGCCGCCGGCCTCTACGCCGTGACCGGAGAAGTAGAGCAGCGCCACGTCGGCGCCGTCGGCATCCTCGACGAAACGGTCCAGTTCGCGCGTCAGACGTCGGCGGTCGCGGTCGGCGACCGCGCTGACCTCGAAACCGAGGTCGGTGAGCAGTTTCTGGATTTCGCGCGCGTCGTTGGCCGGATTGGCGAGCGGATCCAGATGCTCATAGGCGGACTGCGAAATGACGAGTGCGACGCCCTTCAGCGCGCGCGCCTCGGGCCAGGCGGCGGTGAGCAGCACCATGAAGGCAAGCGCCGACACGCAAAACGCCAGCGCCAAACCCTTCGCGATGATGCCGAGCTGCGCCATGCCCCTCCCCGACCTGCCCGATGGAACGTCGCGCCGGAGAATGGCGGCTTCATGACGCGCTGTCGATGGCTGAGGCGCTCCGGCAGCCGCCTAAGCTCGTGCGATCCCGACCAAGTTGCCGCGTTCGCGCGTCGGAGACGAATTGGCGGCCAAGCGCCTTACGAAGCGTAATTCGGGACTATCTGCACATCTGCCATGCATAATCTCCGGTTGCCGAATCAATAGGCACGGCATATCTTGGGGACGTTGGTGATCCACCTCCTCCCGGAAAGCCAACGCCGACACGGCGCACCTCCTCCCGCGTCGTGTTCAACTCAAGCCCGTCGCACCTCCTCCCGCGACGGGCTTTTTTTATGTCACGGCAGACAGAGTGCAGTTCCCGCGCAGCGTCGTGTCAGGCCACGCGGAATCGCCGGGCCGTTGCCTTGACCGTCCCGCCTACACGAAGGGTCGGCCCATGTCCGGCCTTGGCGGAAGCAGACGCGCCAGATACTCCATGCAGGCGTCGGACACCTGATCGCGGTCGTCGCGAAGAAAGCCGTCGGGCATATGCCGGGTCTTGCCGGCGACCGCGCCGAGGGCGACGCGCATGGGCCGCGTGGCCCTTCCGTCAAACTGGAGCGCCACGGAAAAGCTGCCGCTGTCGGCGACTTCGGCCGCGAAGGCGCCCGCCTCGAAGGCTTCGCGCTGGTCGGTCGCGTTGATGAGACCGGCATGGCTGCGCGGCAGATAGCCGAACGTATCGACTCGGGCACGAACGCGCGGCAATTCCTGGGCGAGAATGCGCTCCACCGCCTGTCCGAGATCGGTGCCCGACAGCCGGACATTGCCATGCGGATCGCGCTCCAGCATTTCGGGCGGAACGAGACCCTCCACGAGCGAACGGCCATCGCTGTCCGAGACTCCCTCCGACATCGCGACGATGCAGTGGCCATGGCGCGCCAGGGCGAATTTGATGCCGTCGATGAAGCGGTGCCGGTCGAAGGCGCGCTCTGGCACATAGACCAGATGTGGGGCGCTGTCGGCATCCATGCGCCAGGCCGCCGACGCCGCGGTCAGGAAACCCGCGTGGCGGCCCATGACGATGCCGACATAGATGCCGGGCAGCGAGCGGAAATCGAGATCCGCGCCGGCGAAGGCGCCAGCGACGAACTCGGCGGCGGAAATGAAGCCCGGCGTGTGGTCGTTTTCCACAAGGTCGTTGTCGATCGTCTTGGGCGCATGCACGCAGGCAATCGATCCGCCCGACGCTTCGGCAATGATCTTCTGGGTTCCCGCCGTGTCATTGCCGCCGATATAGATGAAGGCGTCAGCCGCAACCGCGCGCAATCCTTTCAGCACCGCCTCGCAATAGGCCGCGTCCGGCTTGTCGCGCGTGCTGCCGAGGGCCGCGCCCGGCGTGCGCGCAAGGCGATCAAGCTGGTCCGGCGATACGGAGTCGAACTCCACCAGATTTCCGTCGCGCAAGCCCCGTACGCCGTGCCGCGCGCCGAGGATGCGGGCGCCGGGATGGCGTTGCCTGATCGCGGAAACGGCGCCGGCCAGGGTCTGGTTGATCACGGCGGTCGGACCGCCGCCCTGCGCGATCACGAATGTCCCGCTCATCGTCGCTTCCTCCAGCTTCGGGCCAGAGCGTCTCATGGGCGCATCCGGGATGCAATGCGGACACCGACCGTGCCGGACACCGTCCGGTTACCTCAAAGGCATCCGACGGAAATCCGAGACGATGGTCATTTGTTGAAGGGCTCGCGTTCGGGCAAGCGCCGGAATGCCCGGCGGGACAGTTGCCGTCGGCCTTAAAAAACAAAGAACCCCCGCGTCCCAAGGGGGCCGCGGGGGTGTAGAGTTTGTCCGGCGTCTAGAAGTAGCGCGTGAAGCGCAGGTAGCCGGAGAGCGTGCCGTTCGGATCGAGACCGAGGCCGCCGGGAACGTTGTCCAGGTTGCCGACATCGGTGTAGACCAGTTCGCCGCGAACTTCGAAGTTGGTGATCGGAGTCCAGACCACCGATGCCTCAGCCGCCCAAGCATTGACGCCCCACTGCAGGTCGGTGCCGGCAATGTAGAGGTCGTTGAAATACTGGAAGCCGATCGACGCGCCGAGGGTAGAACTGAACTGCTGGTTGTACGACGCCAGGATCGACCACTCGGCACCGCCGAGAAGCGTCGGGGGACCGCAAAGTCCGGTGGCGCAGACCACGCCCGGGGCGCCCACGTTGTAGGCGTGATCGCCGTCCGCATAGAACGCGATCAAGCGAAGCGACGAGCCGGGCATGTTCGGCATATTGAACTGGGCGCCCAACTGAGCCGCGAAGCCGCCGTCGATCGCGCCGACCGCGAAGCTCTCGTCATAGGCGACTTTCAGCCAGACAGCGCCCCAGCCACCGGCATAGCCGATCTTGGCGACGACGTCGGGCATGTAACCCTCGCCGGCCAGGTTGTCGTCTTCCAGCGAGATCGCGCCGAAGAAGCCGTTCGCATCGAAACGGTAGCCGATGAGGGCGCGCTGCTGGTAGCCGTAGAACAGGCCACCCCAGGAGTGCGAGCCGTAGTTCGAAGGACCGCCATTCCCGGAGTCTGCCC
>JAUYMV010000199.1 GCA_030698645.1 Mesorhizobium sp. | reverse complement strand
TGGGCCGCAACGGCATGGGCTAGACCACCACGATCCGCTCGATCTGCGGGCTGACGCCGGCGCGATCCGGCGCCATCGCGTTCGATGGCGCCGACATCACCCGCAGGCAATCGTTCCGCATCGCCCGCCTCGGCATCGGTCTCGTGCCCGAGGGCCGCCGCTGCTTCCCCAATCTGACCGTGCACGAGAACCTCGTCGCGGCGGCGCGGCCCGGCAAATGGACGCAAGAGGCCGTCACCGATCTCTTCCCGCGCCTCGGCGAGCGTGCCGGCCAGTCGGCGAGCACGCTGTCAGGCGGCGAGCAGCAGATGCTGGCGATCGGCCGCGCGCTGATGACCAATCCGCGCCTCGTCATCCTCGACGAGGCGACCGAGGGCCTCGCCCCGGTGATAAGGCGGGACATCTGGGCGGCGATCCGCAAGCTGAAGGACGAGGGCCAGTCGATCCTGGTCGTCGACAAGACGATGGCCGAGCTTCTGCCGGTCGCCGACCGCTGCGTCGTGCTCGAAAAGGGACGCACCGTCTGGACCGGCCGGCCGGACGAACTGACGGCCGACATGCAGGACCGCTATCTGGGCGTCTGACGCCCGCGGAGGAGAAGACGATGAACGAGCTCCAATTTCTCGACCCGGCGGGCTGGAAGCCGGCCAAGGGCTATGCCAACGGCATCGCCGCGTCCGGCCGCACCGTCTTTCTCGGCGGCCAGATCGGCTGGACCGGGCAGCAAATCTTCGAGTCGGACGACTTCGTCGACCAGGTGCGCCAGGCGCTGGAAAACATCGTCGCCGTGCTCGCCGAGGCCGGCGGCACGCCCGACCGCATCGTCCGCATGACCTGGTTCATCACCGACAAGGCGGAATATGTCGCGCGCCTGAAGGAGGTCGGCGACGTCTATCGCGCCGTCATCGGCCGGCATTTCCCTGCGATGACCATGGTGCAGGTCACAGCCCTCATCGAGGACCGAGCCAAGGTCGAGATCGAGGCGACCGCGGTGCTCGCGCAGTGACGCCGCGGGTTGCGCGGCGTGATCTCGACGGGGTCTAACTCCCCTCGGATCAGGTCCAACCTTAGTTCGACAGGAACGTTCTGCCGCTGTTGGGACCGATTCCATCCGGAACCGGAACGTCGGAGCCCTTGTAGTCGGAGTTCAGCACCAGGGTGGAGCCCGCCGTTACCCGGACCGTATCGGCGATGATCGCGGTCCACGACGATGCCGCGCCAACATCCGAGATGCACGCCGCGCCCGCCGGAATGAGCGAGCCGTCGTCGGCGATATCCGGATCGCAGACCCCGTCGCCATCCTTGTCGCCGCCGATGATCAGGCTGTCGGATGGCAGATAGACCGTTCCGACGAACTTCTGGGCGTTCTTGCTCTCGATCTTGAAATCGCGCGCCTTCTTGCCGTCACCCTGGGCGTAGATGAGAATGCCCGCCATCGGGCCGTCCTTGGGCGCTGAAAGCGCGATCGATGTATCGTTCTTCAGGTCCAGGATCGATTTGCTTCCGGAAAAAACGAAGGCGACGCCGTCCCCCACGATCGAGGCGCCTTTGGCCAGCCGCATCCTGCCGTCCTTGATGACATGGATTCCGGGCTGGAACGTGACTTTGGCGCCGTTCTCTATTTCGAGTCCGCCGCAATAGGTTCCAGGCGCCAGCGTCTTGTTTGCGCCGTCGACCTTGAGGCTGTTGTATTTGCAGGTGGATTTGTTGGTCTCTGCGTCGACGAGCGAAGCTCGTGCCGCCAGCGGATCGGAAAGCTTCGGACAGTCGGTCAGTGGAAGCGGCGTGAAGGCGCTCGTCTTGCCGCTGTATCCGCCGCCGCTGCAGGCGAACTGGGTCACCAGCCGCGAGGTGTCCTTCACGAGTACGCCCTTGGTATCGACGGAGTTCGAATAGGCCGAACAGCCCGGCGCGTTGATCTTCGACGCGCCGTATAGCTGGAAGGCCCCGAACTGGTTCGGCGACTGGACGATGATGCAGATCGTCGCCTGGCCCGAAGCCCTCGCCGTCGCCTGAACCGCGATTTGCGGGCTGCCGGTGAAATAGCCGAGTACGAAGTAGCCGTAGTGGTCCTGCGAGAGGTCGAGGGTCACCCGGCGGGCCTTCTCGTCGACCTTCACCTCATAGGAGAAAGTGACGCCAGCGAATTTCTTGCTGAGATTGCCCGAGACCACCGAGGCAACGACCTGCTTGGCCGAGTCCACCGTCCAGCCCTTGAGGCCGGCTTCGGTTGCGGCGGCGAGGACCGCGGCGTCCGCCGTCGATTGCAGTTGATGCCGATGATTCTGGAAAACGTAGAGATCGATGGCGCCACCGGCTAGCCCGAGCAGGATCGGCGACAGCAACGCGACCCCGATGGCGAAGTTTCCGCGTGTGCACCTCCGGAATTCGCTCCGGACCATGGCGAGGGCGTCGAGGGGAGCAAACCGCCCCCAACCCGTCAACATGCCCTGGCCTCGAGACGTGGAGGCGCCGCCGAAAGCTCCCGGAGCATTCCCTCGAAGGACACCGGCCTGGAGAACAGAAAACCCTGGATCGTGGTCACGCCCAGTTGGCGGGCGGTCGACAGTTGCGCTTCCGTTTCGATCCCCTCGCCAACGACCGTCATGTCGAGATCGTGGGCCATGGCGACCGCCGACTGAATGAAGCGGCGTGCGATCGGTTCGGTCGGCGCGGAGCGCATGACGGAGCCATCGATCTTGAGCTCCGTGAACGGGCACAGCCGCAGCAGTTCGAAATTGGAAACGCCTGTACCGTAATCGTCGAGCGACAGGTTGAACCCGGCCATGCGCAGGCGCGTCATCACCTCGATCAGCCGGGTCATGTCCTCGGGGAACGCCGTCTCCGTCAATTCCAGGCAGATCTGTGCTGGCTCCAGTTTCCGCTCCCGGACGAGTTCGATCAGCGTCGGTCCGACGGAGGGCTCCTCTGCGACCCGGGCATCGAGATTGATTGACGTGCGTGGCTGGAAACCGTGGCCCTTCCATGCGCGAACGTCGTCCAGCACCTTGCGGGCAATCTCCAGTGTCG
>JAUYMV010000184.1 GCA_030698645.1 Mesorhizobium sp. | reverse complement strand
GCCAGAGAAGCGTTTCCGCCACCACTACGGTGAGGAAGACCCCAAGCGCCATCTGCCCCGCGAAGAATGTTTGGAAGGTGATGAAAGAAGCCAGGCCGAGCACCGGCAGCGAAGCAGCGGCGAGGGCCAGGAAGCCGGCCGTGAATATGCCGATCAGCCGCGGCCGCACGGTGGCGATGCGGTAGAGCGCCGAGATGAAGCCGAAAGCAAGGAAGCGCGACAGCATGACGCCTGCCGCCGACGCGGTCGCGAACAGACCGAACTCGGCGATCGACAACGTGTTGGCGAGTGCGATGAAATAGAGCAGCGAAAACACCAGGCGCCCCGCCGAACCGCTAATCGCCGTCGCATAATCACGCAGCAAGGCGGCCCTTTCGGCCACGAAGGTCGGGAGAGCGAAGGGCGAACGGTCGCGCGATCGGGCGCTGGGTGGAGTCCTGTCGAGCACGCTCTACCGTCTAGCGAAAATAGTTTAACGTGCCGTTCAGGAACGATGCACTCAAAGGTTGTAGCCGGCGTTGCCTTCCCCGAAAGATAGGCGGTCCGGCACGCATCATTAATGCGGAAATTAACCTTTTGTTTTCCATGACTGTTTAGCGTGGCTTAACGATTGGTGATCCCAATCCGGTTTCGGCTTCCGAGAGTCCCGCCCGAAGATGTTCAATTCCGATTCACGAGACAAGGCAAAGCCTGCGGAGTCGTTGCTGTCGCTCGGTCGGGCGCCCGTCCGGACGGAAGAGAACACGCGCCAGAAATCGAAGGCGGCCTCCCTCCTTTCGACGCAGACGGCCGTCCAGTCGGCTGCCGAACGCCACCGGCTTGCGCGCTCGCGGCGCGAGGCGACGCCCAACCGCCTGCTCGCTGCGCTCGCCTCCAGGCCGCTTTCCGAACCGGCGGAGTCGAGCGCTGGTCGGGCTCCCGACGACACGACGCGCCTCGAGCCGACGAACCGCGAATATCCTGCAATGCCGACGGATACACCGGTCGCCGCACCTGCTCCGAAGCCCGCCTATGACGACGACGACTACGTCGAGCCGGCCGCTGCGCGAGACGACGGCAACTGGCGCCCGTTGATCGATCCGCTGGCCATTGTGCGCGGCATCGTCAGGTCGCGCGGCATCATCCTGGCCGCCACCGTAGCGGGCGCCCTGATCGGCGTCGCGATCGCCATTTCGACGCCGAAGAAGTATGAATCCGTGGCCGAGCTTCTTGTCGATCCGCGCGACCTCAAAATCGTCGACCGCGAAATCACCTCGTCTGGGCTTCCGTCCGACGCGACGCTCGCCATCGTCGAGAACCAGGTCCGCGTGCTAACCTCCGGTAATGTGCTGGAAAAGGTTGTCGACAAGCTGAACTTGGCCGCCGATCCGGAGTTCAACGGCCAGGCCAGCGGCTTCGGCATCCGATCGATCGTCGACGAAATCCGCTCGATTCTCTCGCGTGACGAGAAGGGGGAGGGCGATGTGCGCCGTGCGCTCGCCATCCAGAATCTCGGCGAAAGCCTCTCGGTCGAGCGCACGGGCAAGACCTTCGTCGTTTCCGTCGGCGCGACGACCGAGGACGCGAAGAAATCCGCGCTCATCGCGAACACGCTGACCGAGGTCTTCCTGCAGACCTATGGCGATATCCAGTCGGGCTCCGCCGGTCGCGCCTCCGACGAACTGACCTCACGCCTCGTCGAGCTGCAGACGAGCCTCGAGGCCGCCGAGCGCAAGGTCGAGGCCTACAAGGCGGAGAACGATATCGCCGACGCCGGTGGCCGGCTGATCTCCGACGACGAAATGGTGAAGCTGAATGATCAGCTCTCGATCGCCCGCGCCCGCACCATCGAACTCAACGCCCGCGCCGCTTCTGCGCGCAATCTCGATCTGAACGCCGTTGTCGGCGGCGAATTGCCCGAGCAGATCGCTTCGCCGGTCATGGCGGAACTGCGCTCGCAATACGCCGTCTCCAAGCAGGAGGTCGAGCGCCTGTCGGTCAGGCTCGGACCCCGCCATCCCGAGCGGCTGGCCGCCGAGGCGCAGCTTGCAGGCGCACGCGATTCAATGGCCTCGGAACTGCGCCGCATCACTTCCTCGATCCAGATCGAGCTGAAGCGCGCCGTGCAGCTCGAGCAGGATCTCGCCAGCCGCCTGGCGCAGATAAAGGCGCGCCAGTCCGGCGTCAGCGAGGATCTGGTCACCCTTCGCGAACTCGAACGCGAGGCGGCGGCCAAGCGCGCGGTCTATGAATCCTTCCTGCTGCGCGCGCGCGAAACCGGCGAGCAGCGCGGCATGAACACCGCCAACATGAGCGTCATTTCGATCGCCCAGCCGCCGCTCGAAGCACTCGGGCCGTCGCGCTCGATGATC
>JAUYMV010000178.1 GCA_030698645.1 Mesorhizobium sp. | reverse complement strand
AGTTGCGAAAGCGGCCATACAGTAGGCCACCCCACGTCGACTTCAACGCCCGGCATTCCGGACGCTCAGGCAAATCTTGCCTGGTTCGAAGGCCGCAGGCTGAGCTGTCGTGCGCGATCCACCGCCAAAGAGTTTGCCCTTCATGTAGCCTCAGCTTGCCGTTTGCGCCAAGCACTCACGATAATCGTCATGATCAGCATTTTGCCCAGCCAGTCGCCGGCATGGACCGCACCGAGGGCAGGAGACATGCCGTCGAAGATCACCGCGCCCGCGAGTTGGACCACATAGAACGCGGCCCAGAGAAGGGCGCCGAGGCCGGCTGCGGCTTTCCAGTCAGCAATGCCGAGGCGGCCGATCAGCCAAGCGAGAAACCAGGCCGTGAACAATTCGCGCAGGGGCGCCACAAAGAACTTCCATGGCGCCATTGTGGTCGCCTCCGCACCTTTCGCGTCAATCCAGATACTGCCGAACAGGAGCGGGCTGTACCAGGCTAGGCTGAACGTAAAGGCGGTGACGCCTGCGATGACGACGGCAGCGGGATTGATCCGCGCGGCAGTCATTTGGCTTCTCCATCGGCTGAATTTCGCACCTCATCTTGCTGTCCGCGCATGTAAAGCAGCGATCCGGGGGTGGTGAGCAGCTCACCCGTTTCCAGCAGGGTCTTGAGGCCGGAAAGCACCATCGGCCAGCCGCCATAGAGCTCGGGTTGCGCATCCTTGGGCATGCGATCGTGGATGACAGTGAGCCGGCAGGAATCGCCCACGGGAACGATCTCCCAGGTCACGCGCGAGAAGCCGGCGGCTTTCACTTCGTCGCTCCACAGGGCGCGGAAGCTCTGCACAAGCCGCCGGGGGCGATCGACCTCCAGGTTCTCGCCTTCGGTGATGTGCAGTTCCGGGTGGTCCGCGCCGGCCGGGACGGAGGTCACATAGCGCGAGCCGGGCGTCCATTGTGAATGAACCTCGACCCCGAAATTATACCGCGCCCGCATCCTCGGATCTGTGATCGCCTGCCAGAGGCGTTCCGGCGTCGTCTTGATGTAGATTTCGAACACTGCCATCGCGCCCTCGCCTTCCGGAGACGGCACCAGCGGCACCTGGTGCGGGACGTGGATAGGTTCCATCATTACCTCCTCGAGTTGTCGCTTCAGGTCCGTGAGCGTCACGGCCCAGCGCTCGGTGTATTTGTTCACCCAGCGGTCGTAGATCAGTCGGATCGGCACGGGGTTAAGGAAATGGTGCTTCTCGCGCCCCACTTTCCTCGTCACTACCAACCCGGCATTCTCCAGCAGCCGCAGGTGCTTCATGACGCCGAAGCGCGTCATCGGAAGTCGCTTTTCAAGCGCGCTCAGCGTCTGGCCGTCCCGCTCGAACAGCTCATCGAGCAGGCTGCGGCGCGTCGGATCGGCAAGCGCCTTGAAGACTTCGTCATCCATAGCGGGCACTATAGGTGACCTTATAGTCACACGTCAAGCAGAGAATCGGCGCGCGCGGTGAAGGGATAAGGTAGCTCCACTTTTTCAGCGGTCTCCCGGAAGGTCGGCATTCAGCCGACGATCGAGTTGCCCTTAGCGGCTGACATGGCGTCGATATCAGACCGGAATGATCGCGGTCAGCAGTACGGCCGCTTGTCAGAGCCAGTGAGGGGAAGCCACCTCCTGTGATCTTGACCTGAAACAGAATTGGCGGTTCCGGCTCAATTGCCGCCGGTTTCGATGAGGGCGGAAAGCCGTTGCGCGGCGCGCCGATCCACGCGAGACTTGGGGGAGCGAAGCGGAGAGATCATGTCTGGCTACTACAAGCAGATGCGGCACGGAGGCGACGCAAAACGCATGCTCGACGAGCGGCTCGCGCGCAAGGAACTTGGCGATGCGGCCTACGAAAAGGCCGTGTCCAACGCCGACAACCGGGCTTTCAAGATTTTTGGAATTGTTTTTATTGTCATTTTTGGAGCGGTCGTTCTTGGCGTTGCGTGGCTTGGCTATTGAATCGATCGCTGGACCAGGCAGGGAAGAGCAATGTCGGCAGGATGGGTGAACCTGATGGCGCTGGCCGCAATGCTGCTGGTAGCTGTGGGCGTCATCGCGACCTTCTACATCGCGGCCACGCGAAGAGGGGGACGCGCGCGCACCGGATCGGCCAGGCCGTCCGAGCCCGCCATCGGAAGGTCAACCCCAAGACGGGCGACCTTTTCCCGTAGGTCGATTGCGGAAATCGGGATCACGGCATTCTGTTTCAGCGTCCAAGCTGATGGACCTGCCGCCGGCTCCCCCTGGCCTTAGCCGAGCGCGCCGCCCGGTTGCATTCCAGCGGTAGGGCCTGCGCCACCGGCTGCGCAACTCCGGTTCCAACAGTTCGGCGCGAAACGCGTCCAGACTATTGGAACCCGCGGCTCACGACACCGCCAGCCCCGACGTCACCAAAATCGGCGTCTTGTTTGGCACCCGGTCGTAGAGGTCCATGACGTCCTGGTTCATCATGCGCACGCAGCCGGACGACACCGACTTGCCGATCGTCCACCATTCCGGCGAGCCGTGGATACGGTAGAGCGTGTCTTCCTTGTTCTGGAAGATGTAGAGCGCACGGGCGCCGAGCGGATTGTCGAGGCCGGGCTGCATGCCGCCATTGGCGGCCGAATACTTTTCGAGTTCCGGCTGGCGCTTGATCATTTCGGTCGGCGGCGTCCAGGTCGGCCATTTGCGCTTCCACTGGACGACGGCGCGGCCGGACCAGGCAAAGCCCTCGCGACCGAGGCCGACGCCGTAGCGGATCGCCTCGCCGCCCTCGCGCACGAAATAGAGGAAATGGTTCGACGTATCGACGACGATGGTGCCCGGCCGCTCGCCGGTCGGATCGCTGACGATCTGGCGGTAGTTGCGGCGGTCGACCTTGTCGATCGGGATGGCGGGGACCTCGTAGCCCTCGTCGATGCGCGCGCCATACATCTCGGCATAGGCGGCGAAGGCCGGGTCGACGCCGAATTGCGGCCGGGCGCCCGGCGCCTCCTGGAAGGAGCCGCCACGGTCGAGGCTTGCGCAGCCCGACAGCGCAAGCGCGCCGGTGGCGGCGGAGGTTGCCAGGAAGCTGCGGCGGGAGAGGGTGGCGGAGACGATGCGGGTGGCGGTCATGCTGGCTGGAAATCCTTGAACTCAAGAAAGCAAATCGCGGATCGCATCGCCCCCGGTGACGCGTCCGCCTTGGCCCCGTTAGGCGTGTCAAATCCGGCTTAAGGGTGGGTAAAGAATGGCGACGGGATGGCGCGCCCGCGCTGTTGCACATCGGCCACAGAACGGGCCGCGCGGTCAGCTCGCGGCGACGAGACCGTCCAGCGACGGCAGGATGAGTTCCGGCGAAAGGTCGAGATACTCATCGGGCTGGCCGTGCCGGTTGATCCACACCGTGCGGTAGCCGAAATGGCGCGCGCCCGCCGCATCCCAGCGGTTCGACGACTGGAACGAGATCTTGGCCGGATAGAGCCGCCAGGCGGTGGTGACGAGGTCGTAGACGGCGGGGTCCGTCTTGAAGCGCCCGACCTGGTCGACGGAGAAGATGTCGTCGACGACGCGGTCGAGCGCGGCCGAGCGGACCGCCGATGCGAGCATGGCCGGCGAGCCGTTGGAGAGGATCGCGATGCGCGCGCCCTCGGCCTTCAGCGCCTTGAGGACGGAAGGCACCTCGGGATAGCAGTCGAGCCGCCAGTAGGCGTCGAGCAGCCGGTCGCGGAACTTCGGATCGGCCGACGGCACCTTGCGGAAGGCGTAGTCGAGCGCCTGCTCGGTCAGCTTCCAGAAGTCCAGATAGGCGCCCATCAGCGAGCGGGTCCAGGAATATTCGAGCTGCTTGGCGCGCCAGATCTCCGACAGGAGCTGGCCGTCCGGCCCGATCTCCGCGGCGTGGCGGCGCACCGCCGCGTGCACGTCGAACAGCGTGCCGTAGGCGTCGAATACGAAGGCCGAGTAACGCATTGGCTTGTCTCGTGAAATGTGCCGCGACTTGACCGCAACGCCGCCGCCCGGTCAAGCTTTGCCGCCTGGCGCAGCCGATTTGACGAACCAGGCGATTGACGCGGCGGCCCGACGGGCTATCCATGCCCGCGAAAACCACCCGGGAAGAACGAACATGTCTGTCGATACGAAAGCGCAATCCAAGACCTGGACCTATCTCGACGGCGACTGGCACGAGGGCAACATCGCCATCCTCGGACCGCGCAGCCATGCCATGTGGCTCGGCTCCAGCGTCTTCGACGGCGCGCGCTGGTTCGAGGGGGTATCGCCCGACCTCGACCTGCACTGCCAGCGCGTCAACCGCTCGGCGACCAATCTCGGCATGAAGCCGACGATGAGCGCCGACGCCATCGTCGGGCTGACGCTGGACGGGCTGAAGAAGTTCGACGGCAAGACCGCGGTCTACATCCGCCCGATGTACTGGGCGGAGCATGGCGGCTACATGGGCGTGCCGGCCGATCCGGAATCGACCCGCTTCTGCCTCTGCCTCTACGAATCGCCGATGATCGCGCCGTCCGGCTTCTCGGTCAGCGTGTCGCCCTTCCGCCGCCCGACCATCGAGACGATGCCGACCAACGCCAAGGCCGGCTGCCTCTATCCGAACAATGGCCGCGCCATCATCGAGGCCAAGATGCGCGGCTTCGACAATGCGCTGGTGCTGGACATGCTGGGCAACGTGGCGGAGACCGGATCGTCCAACATCTTCATGGTCAAGGACGGCCAGGTCTTCACCCCGGCCGAGAACGGCACCTTCCTGTCGGGCATCACGCGGTCGCGGATCATCTCGCTGCTCGCCGGAGAGGGCATCCAGACGATTCAGAAGGCGCTGACCGTGCGCGACTTCACCGACGCCGACGAGATCTTCTCGACCGGCAACCATTCCAAGGTCGTGCCGGTGATCCGCATCGAGGAGCGCGACCTGCAGCCCGGCCCGGTCGCCAAGAAGGCGCGCAAGCTCTACTGGGATTGGGCGCATTCCACGAAACCGGCCTGAATCGTGCGCCCCGGCGTTTCCATCGGCGGGGCGAAGCCCTAGATAGGGTGCATGCCGCCGAGGCGGAATCGCCAGCAACCGAAGCTCCGCGACCGGCGCGCCATTTCGTTTCAAAGAAGGAGATTGACCATGGCTTTCGAATTGCCCGCACTGCCCTACGACTACGAGGCCCTGCAGCCGTTCATGTCGAAGGAGACGCTCGAATACCACCACGACAAGCACCACAAGGCCTATGTCGACAACGGCAACAAGCTGGCCGCGGAAAACGGCATGGAAGGCAAGTCGGTCGAAGAGGTCGTCAAGGCCTCGTTCGGCAAGATCCCCGGCCTCTTCAACAATGCGGCGCAGCACTACAACCACATCCATTTCTGGAAGTGGATGAAGAAGGGCGGCGGCGGCAGCAAGCTGCCGGGCAAGCTGCAGGCCGCGATCGACAAGGATCTCGGCGGCTACGACAAGTTCAAGGCGGACTTCATCGCCGCCGGCACGACGCAGTTCGGTTCGGGCTGGGCCTGGGTTTCGGTCAAGGACGGCAAGCTGGAGATTTCCAAGACGCCGAACGGCGAGAACCCGCTGGTGCACGGCGCCTCGCCGATCCTCGGCGTCGACGTCTGGGAGCATTCCTATTACATCGACTACCGCAACGCGCGGCCGAAATATCTGGAAGCCTTCGTCGACAGCCTGATCAACTGGGATTACGTGCTCGAAATGTACGAGAAGGCGTAAGGCCGATCCGCCCGGACCCTGCCAGTAGCGGCCGGGGTCCGGGCTTCCCGCCTCGTCTCGCGGGCAACTCGCGTGGCTCCCGCGGCGACCTTTCGAGCCGCCGCATCGCATCATCACGACAATGTGTACCCGGGGGCAGGCGACGCTACGGAATTTGCGGGCATTCTTGGCGTTGACCACAGGGGACGATCCGTCCCGTCAGCAGCCTGGGAGCCAGCCACATGAGGTCACTCATTCTATCCGTATCCATTCTTGCGATGGCGATGTCCGCGGCCTCGGCCGATCCGATCGCCGACCGCAAGGCGGCCATGAAGGAACGCGGCGGCCTCGTCGGCAGCCTGGCCCCGATCGCCAAGGGCGAGCAGCCCTTTGACTCGGCCAAGGTCGCCGAAGTGTTCGCCGCTCTCAAGGTCAATGCCGACGCCTACAATGTCGATGCGCTCTTCCCGGCGGGCAGCGAGACCGGCGACACGACCGCGTCGCCGAAAATCTGGGAGGACATGGCGGGCTTCAAGGCGGCGGTCGACAAATACAAGGCGGAGGTCACCGCGGCCGACGCGGCCAAGCCGGCGGATCTCGACGCCTTCCGTGCCGAGTTCGGCAAGGTCACGGCCAATTGCGGCAGCTGCCATGAGGTCTTCCGCGTGAAGAAGGGCTGAAGCCCGCCCGCTCGGATTGCCGAAGAGGCCTGAATGGGACGCGCCGGCGGGGCATCGCCGGCGCGTTGCCGTTTCGGTTCGGCTTGTCGAGCGACAGCCGGCGCCGATGGATTCGCGCGTGACGCTCTCGCGCGCCGGCATCACGCAAGCGTGACCTTTGTTGAAGCGCGCCTCGGCGCGTTTTGCGCCAACACTCTTGCCGACGCCGGCCGACCGACCGGCAGCACCGGAGCATCGCATGAACCGCATGAAGTCGTTTGTCCTCTCGCTTTCCCTCCTCGCCGCCGCCCTCTCCCCAGCATCCGCCAATCCCCTGGAAGCTCGCGAAGCCCAGATGAAGGAGCGTGGTCGGCTGCTCGGCAGCCTGTCGCCCATCGTCAAGGGCGAGCAGCCCTACGACGCGTCCAAGGTCATGGACGCGCTGGAGGCCCTCGCCGCGAACGCGGATGCCGACCTGCAGGTACTCTGGCCGGCCGGATCTGACATGGGCGACACGACCGCCTCGCCAAAGATCTGGGAGGATTTTTCGGGCTTCCACGCGGCAGACGAAAAATACCGGGCCGATATCGCGGCGGCGATCGCCGCCAACCCGCAGGACGCCGCCGCTCTTGCCCCCGTATTCGGTGGCATCGCGTCCAACTGCGGCGGCTGCCACGAGGTGTTCCGTCTCAAGCGGGGATGATATGCTCCCGCAACGGAGGCGCCATGCTCAGGAAACTCGCTCTCGCCGCGTTGCTGGCGGCACTCGTCGGCGGCGCCGGCTTCTGGCTCCTGACGGCGCCGGAGCGGCTGCCGGAGGCTGAGATCGCGGCGCTTGCGCCCGGCGACGCGACGCGCGGCGAGCGCATCTTCTGGGCGGCCGGCTGCAGCTCGTGCCACGCCCGTCCGAAATCGCAGGGCGACCAGTTGCTCGAACTCGCCGGCGGCCTCGCGCTGAAGACCGATTTCGGCACTTTCGTCGCGCCGAACATTTCCCAACACGCGACGGACGGGATCGGCGGCTGGTCGCTGGCCGATCTCGCCAACGCCATGCAGCGCGGCGTGTCGCCGGACGGCCGGCACTACTATCCGGCCTTTCCCTATGCGTCCTATGCCCGGATGAAGCTTTCCGACATCGCCGACCTGCACGCCTTCATGCAGACGCTGCCGTCGGTCGCCGGCCGCGCGCCGGACAGCGACATCGGGTTTCCATTCAATGTCACTCGCGGCATCGGCCTGTGGAAGCTGCTGCATCTATCGCCCGACCCGGTGCTGGCGCTCGCCGGCGCTCCGGATGAGGTGCTGGCCGGCCAGTACCTGGTCGAGGGGCCGGGCCATTGCGGCGAGTGCCACACATCGCGCGACCTGTCGGGCGGGATCAGGAAGGCCGAGTGGCTGGCGGGCGCGCCCGCCGCCGAAGGCGACGGCATCGTGCCCAACATCACGCCCGAGGGCGCCGAT
Organism: Mesorhizobium sp.; assembly: GCA_030698645.1. Taxonomy (GTDB): domain Bacteria; phylum Pseudomonadota; class Alphaproteobacteria; order Rhizobiales; family Rhizobiaceae; genus Mesorhizobium_A. The sequence continues at coordinate 62 of JAUYMV010000178.1, read as the reverse complement.
GCCGGAAAATGGTCGCAGGCCGACATCGCGGAATATCTGAAGTCCGGCTTCACGCCCGAATT
>JAUYMV010000165.1 GCA_030698645.1 Mesorhizobium sp. | reverse complement strand
TGGATCAGCATCTTCTGCGACACCGCCGGAATTGCACGCTCGAGTTCGGAAAAACGCAGCACCTTGCCGCCGAACAGGTGGAACAGGATCACCAGCTTCCAGCGCCCCTCGAGAATGCGCAGCGCATTCTCCACGCCGCTTGCCGCCGTCTGCGGGGTCAGCGCTTCGGGCGCACTTTTCGGTAAGTTCCTTACCTTTTCGTCGGTTCTTGTCATCTCGGCAGGCTAGTCGCATCTGGATGGCGGAACAAGCGTCCGCCTGGGCGGGCGCTGCAACGAAAGGACTGTAAATGACGAACACGCTGCCAGAACAGATCGCAGCCTACTTTGCCGCGAAAAACCGCCACGACATCGATGCGATGCTCGTTCCATTCGCACCCGACGCGATCGTTCGGGACGAGGGCCGGACGCACACGGGTCCGAACGCCATCCGAGAATGGATGGTCGCGACCACGGCGAAATACAAGGTTTCGGTCGAACTGCGCGAAGCACTCCTCGCGGAGGGCGTCTGGACGATTTCCGCTCTGGTTGCGGGCAATTTTCCGGGCAGCCCGGCCACCCTGCACTACAGGTTCACGCTGGCGGAGGACCGGATCGTTGGACTGGAGATCGGGTGAACGGCGTTTACCTATCGGGCCAGGGCGCGCGCGAGGAGCGGATGCGGCTGCGGGAGGAAAGGGTCGACCACCGTCACGCCGCGCCACTCGAAACCGTTCTGCATGTCTTCGGAAAGCAGAAGGCGGCAGCCCGCGGAGGCGGAGACCGAGAGGATGATTGCGTCCCAGATGTTCAGCCTGTGCTGCTCGGCCAGCTCCAGCCCTGCCAACAGCTGAGCCGATGATGTGTCTACCGTTCGAAAGGCGGCACTCCAATCGGTCACGACAGCGGCGGCTTTCTGCGGTGAAAACTGTCCCTTCCGCGTGAGGACGTTGAACAATTCGCCTAGGACCTGGACCGGAACGACCGTGTCGTTGACCGGCAGATCGGCAATCAGTTTGCGAGCGGACGCAGCCTCTACTGGTCCGTTGACGCCCTCGGCATAGACGAAGATGTTGGTGTCGACTGCCAGCTTCACCCGCCGCGCTCGTTCATCTCGTCGCGGGTTGCCTTTGGAAGGTTCAGGGCCGGCTGGTTTCGCAGGCGCTCGAGAACGCGCTGCTTCGCCAGTTCGCGCCTTGCCAGGTCGTCTTCAATCGGAACAAGCTTGGCAACCGGCGTGCCGTGACTGGTCACGATAAAGGACTCCCCGTCCCTGACGCTGCGGAGCAGCTTCGAGAAGTCGCGGTTTGCCTCGGCGGCTGTGACGGTCTTGTTCATGCGAGACTCGATAAGTAGTGACTTTCACTACATAGCAGATTGCACGGCTAGTCGCAATCCGCGCCCGTCTCAAACGAAAGAGGCGGCGCGTCGCCGCGCCGCCTTCGGTCGATTCTGGGAGGGAACGGGTCAGTTCATCGTCGGTATCACGAAATCCGCGCCGTCCTTGATGCCGGACGGCCAGCGCGAGGTGACGGTCTTGGTCTTGGTGTAGAAGCGGAAGGCGTCCGGGCCGTGCTGGTTCAGATCGCCGAAGGACGAAGCCTTCCAGCCACCGAAGGTGTAATAGGCGATCGGCACCGGGATCGGCACGTTGATGCCGACCATGCCGACCTGGACCCTCGACGCGAAGTCGCGCGCGGCGTCGCCGTCGCGGGTGAAGATCGAGACGCCGTTGCCCATCTCGTGGTCGTTGGCGAGTTTTATGGCGTTCTCGTATGTATTGGCCCTTACGACGGCGAGGACGGGGCCAAAAATCTCTTCCTTGTAGATCTTCATCTCCGGCGTCACGTCGTCGAACAGGCAGCCGCCCATGTAGTAGCCGTTCTCGTAGCCCTGCATGGAGAAGCCGCGCCCGTCGACGAGCAGCTTTGCGCCTTCCTTGACGCCGATATCGACATAGTTCTTGACCCGGTCGAGCGCCTGCTTGGTGACCAGCGGGCCGAAGTCGGCCGAGGAGTCGGTCGACGGGCCGACCTTCAGGCTCTCGACGCGCGGGATGAGCGCCGCGACCAGGCGGTCGGCGGTTTCCTTGCCGACCGGGACGGCGACCGAGATCGCCATGCAGCGTTCGCCGGCCGAGCCGTAGCCGGCGCCGATCAGCGCGTCGACGGTCTGGTCCATGTCGGCGTCCGGCATGACGATCATGTGGTTCTTGGCGCCGCCGAAACACTGCGCGCGCTTGCCGTTCGCGGTGGCGCGGGCATAGATGTACTGCGCGATCGGCGTCGAGCCGACGAAGCCGATGGCCTTGATGTCGGGATCGTCGAGGATCGCGTCGACGACTTCCTTGTCGCCATTGACGACGTTCAGCACGCCCGCCGGCAGGCCGGCCTCGATAAACAGTTCGGCGATGCGCATCGGCACGCCGGGGTCGCGCTCGGACGGCTTCAGGATGAAGGCGTTGCCGCAGGCGAGCGCCGGGCCGATCTTCCACAGCGGGATCATCGCCGGAAAGTTGAACGGCGTGATGCCGGCAACGACGCCGAGCGGCTGGCGCATCGAATAGACGTCGATGCCGGGGCCGGCGCCGTCGGTATATTCGCCCTTCATCATGTGCGGCGCGCCGATGCAGACCTCGATGACCTCCAGCCCGCGCTGGATGTCGCCCTTGGCGTCGGCGATCGTCTTGCCGTGCTCGCGGGCGAGCAGTTCGGCGAGCGCGTCGTTCTCGCGCGCCATCAGTTCCAGGAACTTCATCAGCACGCGCACGCGGCGCTGCGGGTTGGTCGCGCCCCAGCCGACCTGCGCCGCCTTGGCGTTCTCGACGGCGGCGCGCAGTTCGGCGGCCGAGCCGAGCGCGACCTGGCCGCGCACCGTGCCGTCCATCGGCTGCATGATGTCGGCGGTGCGTCCGCTCGTCGAGGCGACGTGCTTTCCGCCGATGAAATGTCCGGTAACAGCCATTGCTCTCTCCCTTTGTTTTCGAATTTACGGCCATTGTCGGCTCCGCGCGCGCGGAATGCAACGCGACGGCGGACGCAACCATTGTGCGCAGGATCACTAGCGGATAAGCTTGCGCATCTATTTTCGCAAACCGACCATGAGCCATCCATGAACTGGGACGACGTGCGCATTTTCCTAGCCGTTGCCCGCGCGGGCCAGATCCTGGGCGCGGCGCGGCGGCTCGGGCTGAACCACGCGACGGTCTCGCGACGGGTGGCGTCGCTCGAGGAAAGCCTCGGCGCGCGCCTGTTCCGGCGGCTGACGACCGGCAGCGAGCTGACCCCGGCCGGCGAGCATTTTCTCGTCGTCGCCGAGCGCATGGAGGCCGATATGATCGCCGCGCGCGCCGAGATCGCGGGCGAGGGCGACGACGTGTCCGGCACCGTGCGCATCGGCGCGCCGGACGGTTTCGGCGTGGCCTTCCTGGCGCCGAGGCTCGGCGAACTGACGGCCCGGCATCCGACCCTTTCGATCCAGCTCGTGCCGGTGCCGCGTTCCTTCTCCCTGTCGCGCCGCGAGGCCGATATCGCGATCACCGTCGAGCGGCCGACCGAGGGCCGCCTGGTCGCCGCGAAACTGGTCGACTATTCGCTGGGGCTCTACGCCTCGCGCGCCTATGCGATAGCGAACGGTCTGCCGGAGACGATCGGAGATCTGGCCGGTCATCGTCTCGTCGGATATGTGCCCGACCTGACGATCAGCCCGTCGCTCGACTATGCGAGCGAGATCAGCCCCTCCTGGAATGCCGGTTTCCAGGTCTCCTCGGCGCTCGGCCAGACCGCGGCCGTTCGCTCGGGCGCCGGCATCGGCATCCTGCACAGCTTCATCGCGCGCAGCCACGACGATCTCGTATTGGTGCCGATCGCGCCGCCGATCCGCCGCGCCTACTGGCTCGTCTACCATGAATCGGTACGCCCGCTGCGGCGCATCCAGGCGGTCTCCGCCTTCATCGCCGCGTTGGTCGAGGCGGAACGCGCGTCGTTCCTTTGATGCTGGCCTCCGCTACTCTATGTTGATCTCCACCCGCTCCCCAGCCTTGACCGTCATCGGCGCCTCCGACCGAACATCGTTGCGCTCGACCATGACGATATAGTCGCCGGCCGGCAGTGTGGTCTGGTAGGTCTCGCCATAGCCGAGGCTGATCGCCCTGCGCTTGCCCTGGATGTCGGTCTTGGCCTCGACGACCTCGATCTTCGAAGCGCCCGGCGCGGAAATCGCCGCGACGCCCGCATTCAGCACGACGCTCGCTTCCGTTCGCTCGCCGACCTTGATGCTGAACGGTGCCTCGGCCCGCGCATCCTGCATCCTCGCAACCATCACATAGTCGCCGGCGGGCAGGTCATGCGCCGTATCGGGGCCATAGCTTGTCGAGATCGAGTCGCGCGAGCCATCGATCTTCTTTGCCGCCTTGAGGATCTCGACCGCCTGCCCTTCGCCGATCCGGACGGTCAGCTCTTGCGCTCCGGCCGGGACAATGAAGGTGACGGCTCCGTAGGACGTCGTCTCGCCCCGTGGATGGACGATATTGACGGCGGCCGAGTCTACGGGTTCGCCGCCGGGAACCGCGAGCGGCCGGACTTTCAACGTGCCGGCATCGAGCACGAATTGCGGCGCATAGGATTTATCCGCTTCGATCGAGATGGTTTGCTCGACTTCCGCCTCGCCAAGCTTGGCGACGA
>JAUYMV010000161.1 GCA_030698645.1 Mesorhizobium sp. | reverse complement strand
TGGGAAGCTGCCGTTCTACCATTGAACTACACCCGCGATGGGACCAGTCATCCGCGAAACGACGGGCGGCTGTCAAGCGGGTTGTTGGCCGGCGATCCGCATGACCGGTCACGAGCTTGGCGACTTGCGAGATTCACGTGGAATCGCGATCACGCATCTCGAATGCGGTTGCGTCGGCTCCCATCGAACCACTATTCTGGTCCAGCGGACAATTCGGGCCGCGGCTCAACAGCAATCCGGTATCGTCTTGCCCAGCATCGTCATCATCACGCCGGTGTTCGAAGACGCCGATGTCGCCGCAAGGTTGTGCCGCGATATCCGACAGGTTCTTGGCCGCGACGTCACCATCGTCGCGGTCGACGACGGGTCGGTGAAGAACGTGATCGAGCCCTCTGCCATCGCGCAGGCGGGCCTCGGCGGCGTCCTCATCAGGCTGCGGCGCAATGTCGGCCATCAGCGCGCCATCGCGGTGGGGCTAAGCTATGTCGCAAGCAACCTGCCGACAGCGACCGCCGTGGTCATGGATTCCGATGGCGAGGACATCCCCGCGAGCATCCCGATGCTGCTGGAGACACTCGCCGGCAGCGATGTCGATGTTGTCGTCGCACAACGCCAGCAGCGCACCGAATCCTTTCTGTTCCGCGTCTTCTACGAGATTTACCGCTTCGTCTTCCTGCTGCTGAGCGGGCGGCAGATTCGCTTCGGCAATTTCATGGCCCTGGCGCCCACAGGGCTGAAGCGGCTGGCCGCCATGCCCGAGGTCTGGACCCATGTGGCGAGCAGCGTGCTGCTGTCGCGGCTGCGGATCACCTTCCGGCGCATCGACCGCGGGACGCGCTATGCCGGACAGAGCAAGATGAACTTCTCCGCGCTGGTCCTGCACGGGGTGCGCGCGCTGATGGTGTTCGCCGAGGACGTGCTCGTGCGGGTCTGCATCGTCTGCGCCGCAATCGCCGCGACGTCCCTCATGCTCATCGCTGCCACGATCATACTCAAGGCAATCGGCTTCGCGACGCCCGGCTGGTTCTCGGTGGCGCTGGGAATCCTGCTTCTGGTGCTGCTGCAGACCGGCGCGCTGACGCTGATGTCGCTCATGCTGAGCGGCGTCGTGCGCTCGGGTATCCCAACACAGCTCGACTACCGGCTGCTGATCGACGAGGTCATCGTCGTCGACAGGCAAGCGGATGTCTGACGATCGCGCGGCGTTCGCCCGGTATATCGCCAACGGATTGTTCGCGACCGCAGTCCACTACGCGATACTGACCTTCCTCATCCAGTACGCGCAACTAGCCTCGGCTGGCGCGGCCAACCTTCTTGCGGCGGTGGTCGGCATCACCACTTCCTTTCTGGGCAACCGGAGTTTTGTTTTCCGCGGCCACGCGGCGGGCTGGTCGCAACAGCTCTGGCGCTTCGTCGCGCTCTACGGCGTCTTCGCCCTGATCCACGCGACCATGCTGTATGTCTGGACCGATCGGCTGGGCTATGATTTTCGCATCGGGTTCCTGCTTGCCACGGGCCTGCAAACGATGGTCAGCTTCTTCGCCAACAAGCTCCTGGTCTTTTCGCGATGAAGTTCCTTGCGGCGCTGTTGCTCACCTTGCTGTTCATCGGCCTTCTCGCCGTCCTTTATGTCGGGCACGTCTGGTATCTGCCGGTCGCGGTCGTCTTCTACAGCGCACTGCAGGACGCCATCGCGGCCGCCGCCGTGACGGCCGCGGTCGTGATGCTGCTGCGCCGGCGGCTGGGTTTCAACGGTTTCGAGACCGCCCTGCTCGTCACCGTGTGGCTTCTCGGCGGCTACGCCTTCGCGATCTCGATACCGACCGTGCTCGACCGTTCTCTGTCGTTCTACCTGCTCGAAAAGCTGCAGCAGCGCGGCGGCGGCATTCTCGCGGACCGGTTCGAAACGGTCTTCGTGGAGGAATACGTGCCCGAATTCCGCCTGATCGACGTCAGGCTGACGGAGCAGCTGCAGTCCGGCACCATCCGGATGGACGGCGGCTGCATCCGCCTGACAGAGCGGGGCGCCGCACTTGCCGAGTTCAGCCGCTTCTTTCGCCTGAATCTTCTGGCGAAGCACCGGCTGCTGGCCGGAAAATACACCGATGCGCTCGTCGATCCGTTCCAGCGCAGCGCGACGGGAAAGATCGGCTACGAGTGCTAGGTTGACGCCCCGCTGCCCGTACCAGCCATCGACGCATCAGGCGTCGACCACGGACCTGAAGTAGGCGATGGTTTCGCCGAGCCCCTGATCCAGTTCGATCGTCGGTGTCCAGCCGAGAACCTCTTGCGCCAGCGAGATGTCCGGTTTGCGTTGCTTCGGGTCATCGGCCGGAAGCGGCATGAAGACCCGCTCGGACTTCGAACCGGTCTGGCGCAAGACCGCGTCGGCAAGCTCGCGCATCGTGAACTCGTTCGGATTGCCTAAATTGACCGGCCCCGTGAATTCGTCCGCACTTTCCATGAGCTTGACCAGACCTTCGACGAGGTCGTCGACATAGCAGAAGGAGCGTGTCTGGAGACCGGTGCCGAACAGGGTGATGGACTCGCCCCGCAACGCCTGCACGACGAAATTGGAAACCACCCGACCGTCGCGCGGATGCATGCGCGGCCCGTAGGTGTTGAAGATGCGCGCGACCTTGATCCGCGCGCCGGACTGCCGGTGATAGTCGAAGAACAGCGTTTCCGCGACCCGCTTGCCTTCGTCGTAACAGGCGCGCGGCCCGATCGGATTGACGTTGCCCCAGTAGGTTTCGACCTGAGGGTGCACCGCCGGATCGCCATAGACCTCGCTGGTCGACGCCTGCAGGATCTTGCAGCGCATGCGCACCGCCAGGTCGAGCATATTGATGGCGCCATAGACCGACGTTTTCGTCGTCTGGATGGGATCGTGCTGGTAGTGAACCGGCGAGGCCGGGCAGGCCAGATTGTAGATCTCGTCGACCTGGACCATGAGCGGCAGCGTCACATCGTGGCGCATGAACTCGAATTGCGGGTTGTGGCGCAGATGCTCGAGATTCTGACGGCTGCCCGTGAAGAGGTTGTCTGCGCAGAGAACGTCATGTCCCTGCCCGATGAGGCGATCGATCAGATGCGATCCGACGAACCCGGCGCCACCGGTGACCAGGATGCGCTTGCGGCTCTGATACTGTCTCGTCATGGATTCGTCCCGATCAACCGATGTTGCAGGCAGTGGCGCCTGTCGCGGCCCGGTTCCCGGGCAGTGTCCGCGGCGACGGTAGCATCAGCGACCGACTGCCACATAGGCGGAGAATCCCGCTCCGATTGCGTCGGCGCGCTGATAGATGTTCCTTAGATCGGCCATCGCCGGCGTCGCCATGGATCGCGCCAGGCGGGCAAGATCGAGAGTGCGGAACACACTCCATTCGGTCAGAATCACCAGAGCGTCGGCGCCGTCGGCCGCCGCATAGGCGTCGGCGAACCAGTCGGCTTGCGGCAGCAGGGCGGCGCCCTGGCGCCGGCCCTCCGGATCGACCACGCGTATGCTCGCCCCCGCCGCCGCGAGTGCCGGAACGATGACGAGCGACGGCGCATCACGCATGTCGTCGGTGTCGGGCTTGAACGTGACGCCGAGCACGGCGATGGTCTTGCCGTCGACGGAACCGCCACAGAGATCCAGAATCTTGCCGACCATGCGCAGCTTGACGTCGTGATTGACGCCGATCACGGCTTCGACGATGCGCTGCGGGGCGCCGCTCTCCCGGCCGATCCGGACCAATGCGTCGGTGTCTTTCGGAAAGCACGAGCCGCCATAACCAGGCCCCGGGTGCAGGAACCGATCGCCGACGCGCGGATCGAGCCCGATGCCATCGGCGACCGATTTCACATCCGCGCCTACCCGTTCGCACAAGGCGGCGATGTCGTTGATGAAGCTGACCTTCGTGGCAAGGAAGGCGTTTGCCGCATATTTTATCATCTCGGCGCTTTCGAGGCCGGTGTAGAGCACCGGCACATCGCGCAGCGCCAGCGGCTGGTAGATCTCGTCCATCACGGCGCGCGCCCGTTCGCTCTCGAGGCCTATGACGACCCGGTCGGGCTGCATGAAGTCGGTGACCGCGACGCCCTCGCGAAGGAATTCCGGATTCGAGACGATATCGAATTGCGCATCGGGACGCGCCTCGCGCATGGCGGCGGCCAGCTTGCGGTTGGCGCCGATTGGCACGGTCGACTTCGTCACGACGACCGTATAGCCCGTCAGCGCGCGCGCGATGTCCTGCATTGTGGCGACCAGCCGCGACATGTCCACGCCGCCATCGGGCAGATTGGGCGTATCCACGGCGACGAAAACCACCTTCGCGCCTGCGACCGGCGACGCCAGTTCGGTCGAGAAACCGAGGCGCCCGGCGGCCACGTTGCGGGCCAGCACCGCGTCCAGGCCCGGCTCATACATCGGCACCTGGCCCGCCCGCAGCAGGGCGATCTTTTCCGCGTTGGTGTCGATACAGACCACGTCATGGCCGAAATCGGAAAGACAGCCGCCTGCAACAAGGCCGACATATCCCGTGCCAACGATGACAAGCTTCATTCCTGCATTCCACCCCTGCGCGCGCCCCAATGTCCGTTCCCGAACGCATCCCGCGCACGGCTTACAACCCGGAGAGTGCGGTGTCACCATCCAGGCTGGCGACGATTGCGTCGGCGACGGTGCCAGCCTGTAGCCGCTCAATCCGAGCCTCGGCCGTTGCAGTGTGCAGCGGCTAGACATAACATGTCGCGTATTCAGATATTTCGAGGCGAGATGGACTCCGGCCATGCGGTGGAACGGTGCGAAGCGGCAGCAAGTCGACCGCGCCGCGTCGCGTTTTCACTGGGGTGGATCGCGGCCATCGGCCTCGCCGTCGCACAGGCGCGGCATTTCACGGCCGGGTTCCGCCTGACCGCGGACGATCTCGAATTCCATCTTGCCTTCCTGAACGGCTTTCCAAGCATTTCGCACCATGCCTGGCATATCGCGACCGTGCAGGGGAAGATCGGCCACCTGGCCTTGGTTCCGCTCAATGCGGTCGGCGACTACTACGCGGACATTTTTGCCGTTCGTGCGCTCATAGCGCTGCTCCACTTCGCGCCGTTCCTGGCTGCCGGGTTTTATGTCTCGGCGATCCTTCGCCGCAATATTGCCTTGCCGCTTTTCCTTGCGCTGATCGCGCTTCATCCGCTCGGCTATAGTCATCTGCCGCCGACGTCGTATCCGATGCATTTTCTAGCACTGCCGGTGGCCTTGTTCTGCCGGCTTCTGGTCATCCGGCTGCGCTCACGCCCCACACAGGCGCCGGCTCTCGAGGCCATCGCGGCGCTCGTTCTGGCACTCTGCATGTTGAGCAACGAGTACATGCTGTTCGTCGGCGCCGCGATGATTGGCTTCGAATGGGCGGCAACATGGCTGCGCAGGCGGTCCGATCCGACTGAAAAAAGCCCCGGCCTGCTGCGTTCTCGCGGATTCCTGGCGGATATCCTGGCCGTTTCCATCGCCTTCGCATCTTATGGCGTGTTCCGCCTGCTGAATCCCTCACGCTATGACGGGAACAACGCGGACGGGCTCGGCAACGTGGCCGCTATCTTCGAGACTGTTGGCAAACACATTCTGGCCGGCACGGTGCTGCCCTATTTGGGCGCCACGGTTTTCGACAATCCGATCGCCGACGTCGTGCTCGCGGCCTGCTTTGGCATCGGCGTGTTCGCGGTTGGGCTCACAAGCGCGCGCTCGACACGATACGCGGACCTTGGATTGTGGCGGCGGCCGGTGTGGCCTTTGCGTTTTACATCTCGGTGCCCATCGCGACCGCTGTGAGATTCCAGAACTGGTGCGACGAAGGGTTCCATTGTGCCTATCTCGACAGCCGGCTGTCATACTATGGAGCGGTTGTCGCGGTGATCGGCATTGCCGCCGCCCTGATCAGACTGCCGTCCTCTCAGCGGGTTCAATCCGGGTTGCGGAGCGGGGCCTGCGCGCTCCTCGCCTGCCTCGGTGGCATCACCTATCTGCATAATGCGCACATGGCCGCCGACATGCGCGACTATGTGTCGGCATGGACGCGCGCTGCCAATCTAGCGTGCGAACCCGGTGCAACTATACCGGCCCAGGATGAAGAGCTGCTGGCCCTGATCGACCCGAAGGGGCGGGTCTCGCGGCATCCCAACTTCGACATCGCGAGTTACTGGCGGCACTACATTGAGGATCGCCGCACAGCCCTGTCCTGCGAAATTCCTCGCGGATAGCGGTTTCCGTAGCGGGCTTGACGGCACAAGCCGAACGCGTCAGCTAGTGATTGGCCAACCCGGGGAACTCCAGTGACGCGCCTTTTGAAACGCCTTCTCGCCTTGTTCGCCCTGCTGGCCCTCATCGCGGTCGGCGTGTTCTTCTTCGTTCTGCCGCAGCAGGTCGAACGCGCCATGAACGGCGTGCTGACGCCGCCGCCCTATGCCGCGTCCGAGCGCGCAACCGCGTTGCACGAGACGCTGAC
>JAUYMV010000472.1 GCA_030698645.1 Mesorhizobium sp. | reverse complement strand
TCAGGCGCCACCACCGCTCGAAGGCCGAGCCTCGTATACGCTGCGACCACGCGCTTGAGCACGTTGCGCGGCGTGAACTCGACGCTGCGGCCGTCCTGGTGGACGAGGTCGCAGATCACCTGCGCCGTCGGGTCTTCCTCCCACGGCACCGCCGTCAGCGTCGACAGGTCCGGCATCAGCTTCAGATCGCCATCGTCCTCCGGATAGGCAAAGCCGTTGCCGTCCTCCGGATAGTCGCCCGAAATAGTCATCATGAAAGGCGCTGACGGCAGCGCCAGCGAGGTGTTCGAGGTGAATTTCTTCGACGGCATCATCTTGCCGCGCGCGATGCCGGCCTGGTCGGGCGTGATGCACTCGATGTCCTCGATGCCGCGCCATTCCAGCCAGGCGCTGGCTTCCTTCCAGTTCTTCACGCCGCGATTGTTGTTGAGGAAACTTGGAACGTGCTTGCGGCCGCCGCGGCCTGACGGTCGGACTTCCTTCTTGACAGGGGGCATCAATCACCAAGACGGTTGCTGGGAAGATGACTATAGCCGCCCGGCATGGTGGAAGGGAAGGGCGCTCTGCGAAGGCGTCGGGGGAAGGACGATCTGGCAGTGCGCGTCACAGGTGCGCGGCGCGGTCGCGGATCTGCTCGATCAGCGGCTGCAGGCGCTCCGGGGTGATCGGCTTGGCCACCATCGCGTCTATTGTGCCGCCGGCTTCGAGGGCGCGGTGCGCGTAGTTGTTGGGCGTCAGGAGAATGACAAACGGCGCCGCGCCGCCCGTCAGGCGCTTCTGGGCCAGGATGCTGTCGAGCGCGGCGTCGCAATCGCGCAGGTCAGCGCCGCCGTCGAGCACCACGATGGCAGGCCGGCACTCCTCGATCATGCGGCCTGCCGTTTCCGGACTTTCCGAGACCGGCCGCATCCGGGCGCGCTCGACGATACGCGACAGCACGATGAGCGTGACCGGCGATCGTCCAACGACCACGACAAACCCCGGCCGCACCGGGAACGCGGCCTCGAATGCCTGGTCGTCAGGCCTCGGCTTGCGCGGATTTTCGAGATCCGAATACGGCATCGGCGTTACTCGCAGGGCGGGCTTGAACCTGAAGTTGAGAGGCTCGTCACATGCCGGTTAAAGGGCACATTCAACATAAATACAAGCCCATCTTGAGCAGAATACCAATGCTGTATGCAAGCTCGCGAACAATTGTTCTACGGCTCGCTGTTGTTGTCCTAATGTGTTGAGTAAAATTTTCAGCTATTAGCTTTTCGCGGGCTGCGTCACGATGACCGGGATGAGCAGGTCGCCCCAGTTGCCGTCGCCGCCATGGTGGCGGGCAGAGCGCACGAGCTCGACGGACACGCCGGCCTCGACGGCCTTCATCACCGACTGGTTCAGCCGGTGCAGGTCGTTGGCGACCATGCGGATCACCGCCTGCTGGTCGTCCGTCATCGACGAAGACTGTTCCTCGGCCCGTTCCTTGACCCGCGTCCTTGGCGTCATGGGAGTGTTCTCCTCGCTCGTCTTTTTTGCCGTCTCAGGCATTTTCTCGGGTGGCGTCGGGGCAGCCTACCCTCGCCCCCGCGCGACATCGCCCTGGCAATATCGCGCTTGGGGCGGGAAAGTAAACTGTCCCCCGCACATTACTCCGCCGCAGGGCGGAACTGCTCGTGCTCGGTCGATTCGTGCATCGCCGTGGTCGACGACTTGCCGCCGGTGATCGCCATCGACACGGCGTCGAAATAGCCGGTGCCGACTTCGCGCTGGTGCTTGGTCGCCGTGTAGCCGTTCACCTCGGCGGCGAATTCCGCCTCCTGCAGCTCCGAATAGGCGGCCATCTGGCGTTCCTTGTAGCCGCGGGCGAGCTCGAACATGCCGAAGTTGAGCTGGTGGAAGCCAGCCAGCGTGATGAACTGGAACTTGTAGCCCATGGCGCCCAGTTCGCGCTGGAACTTGGCGATCGTCGCGTCGTCGAGGTTCTTCTTCCAGTTGAACGATGGCGAGCAGTTGTAGGCGAGCAGCTTGCCCGGATGCGCCTTGTGCACGGCTTCGGCGAACTTCTTGGCCTGGGCGAGGTCCGGCTTGCCGGTCTCCATCCAGATCAGGTCGCAGTTCGGCGCATAGGCGATGGCGCGGGCGATGCACGGCTCGATGCCGTTCTTCACCTGGTAGAAGCCTTCCACCGTGCGGCCGGCGTCGTAGTCGACGAAGGGCTGGTCGCGCTCGTCGATGTCGGAGGTCAAGAGCTTGGCGGCCTCGGCGTCGGTGCGCGCGACGATCAGCGTCGCCGTGCCCATCACGTCGGCGGCGAGCCGCGCCGCGTTCAGGTTGCGGATATGCGCCGCCGTCGGGATCAGCACCTTGCCGCCGAGATGGCCGCACTTCTTTTCAGATGCCAGCTGATCCTCGAAATGGACGCCGGCCGCACCCGCCTCGATAAACGCCTTCATGATCTCGAACGCGTTGAGCGGACCGCCGAAGCCGGCCTCTGCGTCCGCCACGATCGGCGCGAACCAGGTCTCGACCGACAGGCCGTTGCCTTCGGAGACCTCGATCTGGTCGGCGCGCTGCAGCGTCTTGTTGATGCGTTTGACCAGTTCAGGCGCGGCGTTGGCCGGATAGAGCGACTGGTCGGGATACATCGCCGAAGCCGTGTTCGAATCCGCGGCAACCTGCCAGCCGGACAGGTAGATCGCCTTGAGGCCGGCGCGCACCTGCTGCATTGCCTGGTTGCCTGTCATGGCGCCGAGCGCGTTGACGAAATCCTCCTCGTGGATCAGCTTCCACAGACGGTTTGCGCCGAGTTCGGCCAGCGTCTGGCGAATCTGCACCGACCCGCGCAGGCGCTTCACGTCCTCCGGCGAATAGGGGCGCTCGATGCCGTCGAAGCGGCCTTCCGGGGCCGACGGGACGATGTTGTAAAAATCGGTCATGAGATTTCTCCGGTGTCGAAACGGCTACGTCCGTCCGAGGACGTTTCATGTGACGACATTTACACCGCACTGCACATATAGCGAGGATATTCCCGGATTTTGCTCAAAGTTCAGGGTAATCCTGTCTTGTGATTTACGAACTTGGCCTGTAAAATTGTAAATCTTGTCACGAACCGCGCCTGCGAGTTTGTGAAAAACGTGTAAAGGCTGGCAGCCATGGCTGAGCAGAAGATCTTCGCCGGACCGCGCATCAGGCGCATCCGCAACGCCAAGGGCCTGACCCAGACCGCGATGGCCGAGGGCCTCGGAATCTCGCCCTCCTATCTGAACCTGATCGAGCGCAACCAGCGACCGCTGACCGTGCAGCTGATCCTCAAGCTCGCCTCCGTCTACAAGGTCGAGCCGGACGAGTTGCAGGCCGAGGCCGGCGGCACCGTCTCGCAGTTGCGCGAGGTCTTCGCCGACCCCCTGCTTGCCGGCGAACTGCCCGGCGACCAGGAGCTTCTCGAAATCGCCGAAGCCGCCCCCAACGTCTCCTCGGCGGTGATCAAACTGTTCCGCGCCTATCGCGAGCAGGCGGCCCGGCTATCCGATCTGTCCGAGATGCTCGCGCGCGACGGCCGCGCCACCGCCTTGTCCTCGGCCCGCCTGCCGATCGATGAGGTGCACGAAGTCTTCGAGCGGCGGCCGAACCATTTCGCCAGTCTCGAGGAAGAGGCCGATGCCTTCACCACCCTGCTGCAGCCGGGCGACGATCTGGTCGGCGCCCTCAAGGCCTGGCTGAAACGCGAATACGGCATCGTCGTGCGCGTCCTGCCGGTCGCCACCATGCCGAACTGGCGCCGGCGCTACGACCGCCATTCGCAGCGCCTGTTCATCTCGGAGCGCCTGTCGCCGTTCGATCAGCTGCGCGAGATCGCCATGGAGGCCTGCCTGATCCGCATGACCGTGGCCGTCGCGGCCGAGATCCAGGCGCTGAAGCTGTCCTCCGACGAGGCGCGCCGACTCGCCCGCTTCGAACTCGGCCGCTATGCCGCGCACGCGCTTATGATGCCTTACGCCGCGTTCCAGGCGGCCGCCGTCCGCGCGCGCTACGACATCGACGTGCTGCGCTCGCGCTTCGGCGTGTCCTTCGAGCAGGCGGCCAACCGGCTCACCATGCTGCAGCGACCGGGCTCAGCCGGCCTGCCCTTCTTCATGCTGGAGGTCGACAATGCCGGCCATCGCTTCCGCAAGGCCGGCGCCCAGGGCTTTCCACAGAGCCGCTTCGGCGGCGGTTGTCCGAAGCTCCCCGTGCACGCCGCCTTCGGCCAGCCCGGCCAGATCCTGGTCGAGGCGGTCGAGATGCCGGACGGCGCGGAGTTTCTCTGCATCGCGCGCACGCTGGAGGGCCCGCAGGGCGCCTTCAACGAACGCCCGCGCCGCACCGCGCTGCTCCTCGGCTGCGACATCGGCTTCAAGGACGAGATCGTCTATGGTGCCGCCCTTCCGGGCGCCGCTCCGGGAACCGCCGCGCGGCCCGGCCACGTGCCGGCGACGCCGGTCGGTCCGGTCTGCCGCCTCTGCGAACGCGCCGGCTGCCTCGCCCGCGCCGAACCGCCCGTGACCCGTCCGCTTGGCCTCGACGAGATGGTGACGGGCCTGAGCGCGTTCGATTTCAGGTGAGTGGCTTGGCCTGGAGAATGATCCCATGAACCGATCGAGATGGAGAGACACTTTAGCCGCGGTGCTTCTGATAGCCATCTTCGGCCTTGGCGGTCTCGGCTTGTGGAGCGTCGTGCACACACCGATCTCGAACCCCCTTGTGTCGTGGCAGGCAGATCACCTCGCGAAGCGCATTCCGCAAGAGTTCGGTCCCCTGCGTAGGATTGTCGTCAGCACCCGGCCGGGGATGGTCGAGGGTTTGCTCTCAATCGGACCTGTCGACTCGTGTGGGGGCGCGGTCTTCGAGATGAGCGACGCGGTCGCGGCGCGAATTGCGATCGAGGGTTTGGACGCCTTGGCCGATGCGCGATACGGGCGTGGTTATCCGCCCGGGTCTGAGGGCCATGAATCTTTTTCGTATCAGCCTTGGCGGGAAACGCCGTGGCCGACGGAGTGGTACTTTGAAGGCAATCCTTCAGGCGGTCTCGACTGCATGTCCCTCGATCGAGGACTACGATCCGCCCTTACCCAGGATACGCGTGAAGCAGGAAGCTATTTTTCCCAGAGGCGCGACGGCAAGCTTCTGGTGATCCCCAAGAGACGGCTAGTTGTCGTCACGTTTCAAGACTGAGTCACTTTCCGCAAAGTTAGGTGCCGCTCCCGAAGCTGAGCCATGAACTCGTCATGCGGGACGGCGCCACCCCGCGCCTCAGCTTCAATGATGCGTTTGTCGATCTTGCTTCGGAACTCAGCATTGGCGAACAGGAGCGTCACCTCATCGTCCGTCAAGTCCGGCTCCTCGGCCGGATCATGGATATCGCGCGCACTGTTCATGTTGAGCTTCACCCCACATCCACCACCACGTTCCCGACCGCCTTGCCGCCCTCGACCGCCTCATGCGCCGCGGCGATGTCGCGCAGCAGGAAGCGCGGGCCGATGGCGTGTTTCAGCGACCCGGATTCCAGCATGGCGGTCAGATCGGCGATCGCCGCGCGCCGGTCGTCCGGCGTCAGTTCGTAGACCAGGAACGCCTTCAGGGCGTAGGAATTCCAAAGCATGGCCGGGAACGAAATCGGCACGTCCGCCGCCACGTTGGAGCCATAGCACACCGCCGTTCCATGCGGCGCCATGACGGCCGCCGCGATCAGCAGCGCGGTCGATGACAGGTCCATGTCGACGATGCCGTCGACGCCCTTGCCCTGCGTCAGGTCCTTGGCGACCTTGGCGACGTCCTTCTTCTGGTAGTCGATGACGAAATCGGCGCCCGCCGCCCGCGCATGGTCGGCCTTTGCCTCCGATGCCGTGCCGATCACGCGCGCGCCGCGCAGCTTGGCGATCTGCGTCACATAGTGCCCGACCGAAGAGCCGGCGCCGGTGACGAGCAGGGTCTTGCCGGTGATGTTGCCGTGCAGCCGCAGCGCCTGGATCGCGGTAAGCGCGGGGATGCCGAGGCAGGCCCCGCAGACGAACGGCACGTTGGGCGGCAGCCGCACGGCCTGCTCGGAGGGCAGCACGCAATACTCCGCCGCCGTGCCGAAGGCGCGCTTCCATTGCGCGTTCCACAGCCAGACGCGCTCGCCCGTGCGGCTGTGGTCGATTCCCTTGCCGACCGCGTCGATCTCGCCCGCTCCGTCGCTGTGCGGGACGATGCGCGGCGCGATCAGCGGCCGACCGCGACGGCTCTTGACGTCCGACGGGTTTGCCCCGGAGGCGTGCACCCGGACCCTGACCTCGCCCGGCCCCGGCTCTGGCGTCGCCATCTCGCCGACGGTCAGCACACTGCGGGCCGCCCCGTTCCTCTCGCACCAGGCTGCTTTCATGGTCTGTCCCGCTCGGTTCGCAACTGCGCGCGCAGTGTGATCCAGACGCGGAGCGCCTGCAACAGAGTCAGCGGGGCGAAGTAGAGCAGCCCCTCGACCGGACTCCGCGTGAGCAGCAGCCAGTGCGCCAGCGTCAACAGCGCCGCCGGATAGGCCAGGCGCTGGACACGCTTCCACCAAGGGCCGAGCCGGCGCATCGCGCCTTCGTTGGAGATTGCCGCGACCGCCGCGAGCAACCCGAACGCCAGCCAGCCCGTCCACATCGAGGCGAATGCGATCCCCTGCACGATCCAGTCCAGGCGGCCGATGCTCGCGGAAAACACGATCAGGTGCAGCAGCGTATAGAGGAAGGCCGCCAGCCCGATGTCCCGCCGCCGGTGTCGCAGCCATGCGACCCACGCGGCATTCGGCAGTATCGTCTGCAACG
This sequence comes from Mesorhizobium sp., assembly GCA_030698645.1. GTDB lineage: Bacteria > Pseudomonadota > Alphaproteobacteria > Rhizobiales > Rhizobiaceae > Mesorhizobium_A. The sequence goes on along the minus strand of JAUYMV010000472.1, from coordinate 11,367 downwards.
GCGAAATTGCCAGCGCGGCGATCAGCAGCATGGCGCCGAATTCGCCGGTTGGACGGATCGCTTGGCGCCACGGCTCGCCACCGGAAAGTACCGGCGCGATCATGACCAGGGCGGGCAGGGCAAGCGCCGTTCTCCACAGCGCGCGCGACCAGTCGACCGATCGCTCGTCCGGCATTCCGGCTCCTCGTGCCACATATCAAACCAGGTGCTGGACCACGCCATGCGGTGCGGTCTGCTCTAACGGCATAGGCAGATTCCCGGCGCCGGTCCATCCGGCGCGAGGTCAAACCGATCGCTGGACCGATGCACGAGAAAACCGCCTCTGTTGGCATTGTTCCGGACGGCGCCCTGCCGCGCGCGGCGCCTGCCGACGAGCGGCTCGGCTTCGTGCTCGTCGCATTGTCAGCGATCTTCTGGAGCTTCGGCGGCGCCATCGCGCGTTTCATCGACGCCGGCGACAGCTGGACCGTGGTGTTCTGGCGTTCGGTCTTCGCGGCGGCGTTTCTGTTGGGCTTCATGTTCTGGCGCGACGGCGTCGCGGGCACGATCGCCCTGTTCCGCCGCATGGGCGTGCCCGGCGTCGCGGTGGCGTTCTGCTTTGCCACCGCGTCGACCAGCTTCGTCGTCGCGCTTGCCTATACGACGGTCGCCAACATCGTGCTCATGCAGGCCGGCGTGCCGCTGCTGGCGGCGCTGATGGGCTGGATCCTGTTTCGCGAGCGGGTCTCTCTGGCCACCTGGGCGGCGATCGGCGCCGTCATCGTCGGTGTCGCCATCATGGTCTCCGACTCGTTCAATGGCGAGGTCTCGCCGATCGGCGACGGGCTGGCGCTCCTCATCGCCGTCGCGTTCTCGACCGCGACCGTTATCACGCGGCGCTTCGCGCACGTTCGCATGACGCCCGCGACCTGTCTGGGCACGTTGATCGCCGCGAGCTTCGCCGCGACGCAGGCGTCCGCCTTCGCGGTCAGCGCGCCGGATATGGCGTGGCTGTTCGCGTTCGGCGCGCTCAATCTCGGCCTTGGCCTCGCTCTGTTCGCCACCGGAGCGAGACTGATTCCGGCGGCGTTCGCCGCGCTCCTCGGCACGCTCGAAACGGTGCTCGGCCCGATCTGGGTCTGGCTCATTCACGCCGAGACGCCATCCGCCCGCACCATCGCCGGCGGCGCCGTCATCTTCATCGCGCTGCTGGCTCATATCGGCCTGGAATTCCGCCGCCAGTCGCGCCCGGTGCGCCCCGGCGTAACCGGCATGCCGTCCCCGAACTGAACGTTTTCGAGGCAATTGCGCCTGCGAACGGCTACCCAAGACGCGTTGGCCAATGCGCCCATGCGTTGCGGCAAGGGCCGGGAAATTCGCGCTTGTCGCACTGCAAAAAGGCCAATAGGCTGATCGCATACCCGGCCGTGGCACTCTATGCGAGCCGGGAATGGGGTCAGACACAGGAGCAATCATGTTACGCAAATCGACTCTGCTGACCGCCGTGTCGGCGCTCGCCGCCCTGTGGACGGTGGCGGCCGCGGCACAGGACAAGGTCGTCAACGTCTACAACTGGTCCGACTATATCGACGACACCATCCTCGCCGACTTCACCAAGGAAACCGGCATCAAGGTCGTCTACGACGTGTTCGATTCCAACGAGATTCTGGAGACCAAGCTGCTCGCGGGCGGCACCGGCTACGACGTTGTCGTTCCGTCCGGCGCCTTCCTGTCGCGTCAGATCGAGGCCGGCGTGTTCCAGAAGCTCGACAAGGCGAAGCTGCCGAACATCTCCAACATGTGGGATGTCGTCGCGACGCAGACGGCGAAATACGATCCGGACAACGCCTACTCGGTCAACTACATGTGGGGCACGACCGGCATCGGATACAACGTCAAGAAGGTCAAGGAAGTGCTCGGCGTCGACAAGATCGACAGCTGGAAGACCATCTTCGATCCGGCCGCCATGGCCAAGCTCAACGAATGCGGCGTCTACATGCTGGACGCGCCGCAGGAAATCATCCCGACGGCGCTCAACTATCTCGGCCTCAATCCGGACAGCCGTGACCAGGCCGAGATCGCCAAGGCGGAGGAGATACTGCTGGCCATCCGGCCCTTCGTGCGCAAGTTCCATTCGTCGGAATACATCAACGCGCTGGCGAACGGCGACATCTGCCTCGCCGTCGGCTGGTCCGGCGACATGTTCCAGGCGCGCGACCGCGCCGCGGAAGCCGACCAGGGCGTCGAGATCGCCTACGTCATTCCGAACGAAGGCGCCGAGATGTGGTTCGACCAGCTGGCGATCCCGGCCGACGCGAAGCACGTCGACGAGGCGCACGCCTTCATCAACTACATCATGAAGCCCGAGGTCGCCGCCAAGGCGTCGAACTACGTCTTCTACGCCAACGGCAACAAGGCTTCGCAGGCTGTCCTGGACAAGGAAGTTCTGGACGATCCGTCGATCTATCCGGACGAGGCCACCATGGCCAAGCTGTTCATCACGCTGCCCTACGATTCGAAGACGCAGCGCATCATCACGCGGACCTGGACCAAGATCGTCTCGGGCCAGTGACACCAAGGAAAAGCCCCGGCAGAGATGCCGGGGCTTTTTCGCAATCGGGCGGAGTTGGGGCGGAGCAGGATATGAAATCGCTGGGCAGCATTCGCCGGAGCTTCGCGCCATGGACGGATCCCTCCGCCAAGCCGTATATCGTCTTCGAGAATGTCACCAAGAAGTTCGGCGACTTCACCGCCGTCAACAATCTGTCGCTGACCATCTACGAGAAGGAGTTTTTCGCACTTCTCGGCGCCTCGGGCTGCGGCAAGTCCACGCTCCTGCGCATGTTGGCGGGCTTCGACGAGCCGACCTCCGGCCGCATCCTGCTCGACGGGCAGGACATGCGCGGCATCCCGCCCTATCGCCGGCCGGTCAACATGATGTTCCAGTCCTACGCGCTGTTCCCGCACATGACGGTCGAGCAGAACATCGCCTTCGGCCTCAAGCAGGAGGGCATGCCGAAGGCTGAGATCGACAGGCGCGTCGCCGACATGCTGAAGCTGGTCAAGCTCGAGCAGTTCGCCAAGCGCAAGCCGCATCAGCTCTCCGGCGGCCAGCGCCAGCGCGTGGCGCTCGCGCGCTCCGTCGCCAAGCGGCCGAAGGTGCTCCTGCTCGACGAGCCGCTCGGCGCGCTCGACAAGAAGCTGCGCGAGGAAACCCAGTTCGAGCTGATGGACCTGCAGCAGAATCTGGGCCTCACCTTCGTGGTCGTCACGCACGATCAGGAGGAGGCCATGACGATGGCCGACCGCATTGCCATCCTCGACAAGGGCGAGGTCATGCAGGTTGCGACGCCGGCCGAAGTCTACGAGGCGCCTGCCTCGCGCTTCGTCGCCGGCTTCGTCGGCAATGTGAACATGTTCGAGGGCAAGGTCGCCGCCAGGGATGACCACACGGCGCGCATCACCGGCGCCAGTGGCGCCGAGATCGTCGTCGAAAATGCGGGCGATGCGGTCGCCGGCGACACGGTTGCCTTCGCGATCCGCCCGGAAAAGATCAAGGTGACGTCGCGCCGCCCGGAGGAAGCGGTCAACGCGATGGAAGGCGAGGTATTCGATCTCGCCTATCTCGGCGACATGACCGTCTATTATGTCAAGCTTTCCGACGGGCAGATGGTCAAGGCGAGCGCCCTGAACAGCGCGCGCATCACCGAGGATGCGCTGAGCTGGAACGACCGGGCGTGGATTTCCTTCAAGCCCGACGCCGGCGTCGTGCTGACGCGCTAGGAGAGGCAGATGTCCACGGCGACCCTGACGTCCAGCAACGCGCCCGCGCCGGCCGACGTGAAGCCGACGCTGTTGAATGCCCTGACCAGCCGCCTCGTCATCATCGTGCCCTATGTCTGGCTGGTGCTGTTCTTCCTCGTCCCCTTCCTCATCGTCTTCAAGATTTCTCTGTCGCAGACCGCGATCGCCATGCCGCCCTATGCGCCGACCTTCACGCTCGGCGACGGCATCGCGGCATTCTTCTCCAATCTGCGCCAACTCAGCTTCGAGAACTATCTCTGGCTCACCGAGGACGCGCTCTACTTCAACGCCTATGTCTCGAGCGTCGTCATTGCCGGCATCTCCACCTTCCTGGCGCTGCTGATCGGCTTTCCGATCGCCTACGGCATGGCGCGCGCGCCGCTGACGATCCGGCCGCTGCTGCTCATGCTGGTCATCCTGCCGTTCTGGACGAGCTTCCTGATCCGCGTCTACGCCTGGATCGGCATCCTGAAGCCGGAGGGCCTGCTCAACCAGTTCCTGATCTGGACAGGACTCATCGACCAGCCGCTGATCATCCTCAACACCCATTCGGCGATCTTCATCGGCATCGTCTATTCCTATCTGCCCTTCATGGTGCTGCCGCTCTATTCGACGCTGGAGAAGATGGATTTTTCGCTGATCGAGGCGGCGCAGGACCTGGGCTGCACGCCGACCCGCGCGTTCTGGAAGATCACCTTCCCGCTGGCGCTGCCCGGCGTCGTCGCCGGCTGCCTGCTGGTCTTCATCCCGGCGACCGGCGAGTTCGTCATTCCCGATCTCCTCGGCGGCTCGCAGACGCTGATGATCGGCAAGACCCTGTGGAACGAGTTCTTCTCCAATCGCGACTGGCCGGTCTCCTCGGCCGTGGCGGTGATCCTGCTGCTGCTCCTCGTGGTGCCGATCATGATCTTCCAGCAGGCGCAGGCGAAAGCCCAGGAACAGGGACGCTGAGATGAACGCCAGCTGGAGCCGCTTCAACATCGCCTCGATCGTGCTGGGCTTCGCCTTCCTCTATCTGCCGATCGTGCTGCTGGTGATCTTTTCCTTCAACGAGTCGAAGCTGGTGACGGTATGGACCGGCTTTTCGACCAAGTGGTACGTCTCGCTCTTCAACAATACGAGCCTGATGGATGCCGCATGGGTCACCGCGCGCGTCGGCGTGCTGTCGGCGACCTTCGCCACGATCCTCGGCACCATGGCCGCCCTCGCGCTTACCCGCTACACCCGCTTCCGCGGCCGCGTCCTGTTTTCGGGCATGGTGTTTGCGCCGCTCGTCATGCCGGAGGTGATCACCGGCCTGTCGTTGCTGCTGCTCTTCGTCGCCATCGGCTTCGACCGCGGCTTCATGACCGTGACGCTCGCCCACATCACCTTCTCGATGTGCTTCGTCGCGGTCGTCGTCCAGTCGCGGCTGATGACCTTCGACCGCTCGCTGGAGGAGGCCGCCATGGACCTCGGCGCGACACCGGTGAAGACCTTCTTCCAGATCACGCTGCCGGTCATCATGCCGGCCATCGTGTCCGGCTGGATGCTGGCCTTCACGCTCTCGCTCGACGACCTCGTTATCGCCAGCTTCACCTCGGGGCCGGGCGCCACCACTTTGCCGATGAAGATCTACAGCCAGGTCCGGCTCGGCGTCACGCCGGAGATCAACGCCGTCTGCACGCTCTTGATCGGCGTCGTGGCCATGGGCGTCATCATCGCCTCGCTGGTCAACAAGCGCCGCGAGGTGCAGCGCGTGCGCGACGAACAGGCCGCCCAGCGAGGCTGATCAACCGGTTCGCCGCTCAAGGCAGCGGGCGCCCAGTACGGCCCATCCTCCGGTATGAAGCCCTGGGCTCTGCCTCAGCCCCGCGGCGGACGCAGCAGGTAGACCACCAGCCAGATCGGCACGATCACCAGCGAGCCGAGCACCAGGTTCGGGATAGCCCATCGCGTGCCGGTCTCGAGCAGGCTGAGCACGCGTTCCGGCGTCAGGCCGAGATCCAGCAGGATGTCGGCGGCCGACAGGTCGAGGGCGGAGAGCGCGGCCCCGGTCAGCAGCGACACGACCGCGATCTTGAAAATGCCGGACATCAGTCTGAACACGATCGGCCGCCCCTTGCGGATTGCGCTCGCAAGTCTAGGCGATTCGGCCCCGCATTGCATCGCGCCTATTCGGCGGACCAGACCGGTAGGGACGGTGTCAGGAAAGGCGCGTTCCAGGACCCGCCGACGAAGAAGTGCCGCATGTCGTCCGCGGCGCCGGTCGCCGTCATGTCTCGCGGCCCGACTGACGCCGACATGGCGAGACTCTTGCCGACATAGGATACGATGCCGCCGAGCGTGATGGTCTCCCGCGCCGTCCGTGCGACCGCCGTGTCGATGCGGGCAGCGCCGCCGAGGAGCGTTGCCTTGAACTCGGCATCCTCGATCGCCACGGACCCTTCCGCGGCATCGCTCAGCGGGAAGAAGTCCTGTCCCGGCGCGTGCGCGAGCAGCGCCTTCAGGTCGATGCCGGCGATGGTTCCCCGGCCGAGCTTGCCGCTGACCGTGCCGCTCATCGTCCGGGGAAGCGCGCTCCAGGCGTCCACCGGGCTCCTGAGGACGGCGGAAAGCGAACCTCTTGCTTTCGGCGGGTTCTTTCGCCAGCCGATCGCGGCGGCGACGGCGCCCCAGTCGACATCGCTTGCCGATACCCGCATTTCGCCGACGTCGCCCTCCGGTTTGCGGTCGACGCGAAATCCGGCCTGCAGCGTGCCACCGAAGGCGGTGGCGTCCGAAACGTCGAACGCGGCGAGGCCGCTGCGCACCTGCGCTGTGGCCGCGACGTCCGTCAGCACTGCCGGCCCGCCCGTCGCATTGGCCGCCGACAACCGCAAATCGAGATTGATCTTGTCGGAGAAGGACAGGTCGAACATGCGCGGCTCGGTATTGCCGGGGACGGCCGGTGCGTCGAAGGCCGCCAGGAACGATCCGATGTCCAGCGTATCGAAGGCCAGCGTTCCGGCAACGGTCGGAACCTGTCCGCCAAGCGACAGTTCGAGTGCGCCGACACCGGGATTGCCCGCGAGCGAGATGACCGCGTCGGCGATCCTCAGGCGCTGCAGGTTGCCGACGACGTGCCCCTTGACAGAAACCGCGCCGATCGCCTCGCCGGGGGTAATCCCGGCCTGCGACCACTCGATTGCCCGTCGCAGCGATGGCGACCGCGATTCAAGCGCGCCGTCGAGACGGATATCCCCGATGAACTGCGCACTGCCATTGAACGACGCGGCCAGCGGCGCCGCCTGGAGCGACGCGTTGAAGGTCGATGGAGCACCCGAAAGAAACGCCGCCGGCGACTTGACGAAGACCGCGACGCCGACCTGCTCGCCGCGCCACATTGCGGTTGCGTTGAGCGAAGCCGGGCGCGATGCGCCCGGCCATTCGATCGCGCCTGCGATCCCGCTGACGACCTCACGCGACGCGGTGCCGTCGATGCGAACGATCCGGCCTTCGATGAACCCGATCGATCGAAGCGATTGCTCCGGCGGGGTCCTGCCGGCCTTCATGTCGGAAATGGCCTGATGGACCCTTCCGCCGCCTGGCGAATCCGGCAGGTAGAGAAGATCGCCGCGCCGCGCCACGTGAAGCACCGGGCGAACGATCCTTATGCTTGAAAAGGCGATGTTGCCGGCGATGGCGCTCACGGCGGAGAGATCGGCTTCAATCCGTTCGGCCAGAAGCACCGCAGGCTGGCCCGCGACCGGCCCCCAGAAGCTGACATCCTTCAGCACCGTCCTGAACGATGGCCAGACGTCGATTTCGGGCGCCGCGCCGAGCGACACGCGATATCCGCTCCAGTCGCTCAATTCCTCGGCGATGCGGGTGCGCACGATCTGCGCCGAGGCGATGAACGGCAGCAGGGCAAGGATCAGGACCACGGCCATGATCGCCGCGGCCAGCGCCCAGATGGTCTTTCTGATGATTGGGACCGGCATGGTTCCTCTTGGCACGGGACTGGCGCTAACGCGCCTCGACGCCACGGACTGGGTTTATCCGATGGACAGCGTATTTCAAGCCATCATGGCCGCCGCGTGGCGTTTGCAGACATGGCCTGCGACGGAACGGCAGCACCTTGCCCTCGCATCGCGCTGTATGCATAACCGCAACGCCCGCTTGGAGATTGACGATGACCGCAGACGCACCGCTTTGGGAACCTTCGCCGGCCGCCATCCGCGCCGCGCCGATGACGCGCTTCATGCACGAGGCGTCGCAGGCGAGCGGGCTGGCGCTGTCTTCCTTCGAGGATCTGCACCGCTGGTCGGTGACCGATCGCGAGGGTTTCTGGAGCCTCGTCTGGGATTTCTGCGGCGTCGTCGGCGACAAGGGCGGCCGCGTCCTCGTCGATGGCGACCGGATGCCGGGCGCCGCGTTCTTTCCCGACGCACGCCTGAACTTCGCGGAAAATCTGCTGCGCAGGCGGGGACCGGACGATGCGCTGGTCTTCAAGGCCGAAGATAAGATCAGCCGGCGCCTGTCGTGGGACGACCTGCGCGCCCTCGTGTCGCGGCTGCAGCAGGCGTTCCTGGCGCAAGGCGTGAAGGCCGGCGACCGCATCGCCGCGATGATGCCCAACATGCCCGAAACCGTCGCCGCCATGCTGGCCGCCACCTCGATCGGCGCCATCTGGTCGTCCTGCTCGCCGGACTTCGGCGAGCAGGGCGTGGTCGACCGCTTCGGCCAGATCGAGCCGGTGATCTTCATCGCGCCCGACGGCTACTGGTACAACGGCAAGCAGAACGACGTGACGGCCAAGATCCAGGCGGTGCTGGCCCGGCTGCCGACCGTCCGCCAGGCGATCATCGTCGATTTTCTCGGCACCGCCCGCCAAGCCGTCACGGCGATTCCGGGCGCGGTGACCTTCGAGCAGGCCGTTGCGCCCTTTGCCGCCGCCGAGCCGGTGTTCGAGCGGCTGCCCTTCGCGCATCCGCTCTACATCCTGTTTTCGTCGGGCACGACCGGCATTCCGAAATGCATCGTCCACTCCGTCGGCGGCACGCTTCTCCAGCACGTCAAGGAGCATCGTCTCCATGCCGGCATCGTCGAGGGCGATCGTTTCTTCTATTTCACGACATGCGGCTGGATGATGTGGAACTGGCTGGTCTCGGGGCTGGCCAGCGGCGCGACGCTGCTGCTTTACGACGGGTCGCCGTTCCACCCCGACGGCAACGTCCTGTTCGATTTCGCCGAGGCCGAGAAGATGACCTATTTCGGCACCTCGGCGAAATTCATCGACGCCGTGCGCAAGGCCGGGCTTCGGCCAAGGGAGACCCACGATCTGTCGACGGTGCGCCTGCTGTCGTCGACCGGTTCGCCGCTGTCGCCGGAGGGTTTCGCCTATGTCTATGAGGCGATCAAGCCGGACGTGCATCTCGCCTCGATCTCCGGCGGCACCGACATCGCCGCCTGCTTCGTGCTGGGCGTGCCTTTGAAGCCGGTTTGGATCGGCGAGATCCAGGGTCCCGGCCTCGGCATGGCGGTCGACGTCTGGGATGACGACGGGCGGCCGGTCGTCGGCGAAAAGGGCGAACTGGTATGCACCAAAGCCTTTCCGTCCATGCCGATCATGTTCTGGAACGACCCCGACGGTTCCAAATACCACGCCGCCTATTTCGACCGCTTTGACAATGTCTGGTGCCATGGCGATTTCGCCGAATGGACCGCGCATGGCGGCATGATCATCCACGGTCGCTCCGACGCCACGCTCAATCCCGGCGGCGTGCGCATCGGCACGGCCGAGATCTACTACCAGGTCGTGCAGATGCCCGAAATCCTCGAGGCGCTTTGCATCGGCCAGGACTGGGACAACGACGTGCGCGTCGTGCTGTTCGTCCGGCTCGCCGCGGGCGTGGCGCTGGACGAGGATCTCGAGCGCCGCATCAAGGCGAAGATCCGCGCCGGTGCGACGCCGCGGCATGTTCCCGCCCGTATCGTCGCGGTCAGGGACATCCCGCGAACCAAATCCGGCAAGATCACCGAACTCGCCGTTCGCGACGTCGTGCACGGGCGAACCGTGAAGAACCAGGAGGCGCTCGCCAATCCCGATGCGCTCGACCTGTTTCGCGACCTGCCGGCGCTCCGCCTCTGAGGTTGCAATGGTTACCGAATTCTGCCGCCGAAATTTACCTAATATTCAAGGACGATACACTTCGGTAAATTTCGAAACAGGCTGGTAAGGAGTTGTTAACGGACGGCGGCGATATTCGCACGTAACTTGAGGGAGAAATCCCGCGTTCCGGAGTTCCGGAACCAGCCCATTCGCTCAAGCCCCGTGTGACAGCAAATCAAATTCGAGGCGCCCCGCAAGTGGCGCCTCTTTTTTTGGTCGGGTGCTCTGGCTTGGCCGTGCCGTTTCGAGAGTCTATTCTTCCGTCGACGACAGGGAGAAGGAATCCGACATGGCGGGAAATCCGGAACCGGTGGAACATATCCAGCGTCACAAGGACGGCAGTCTCTGGGCGCGTGGCCAGACGGTCGGCGGCGTCGCCACCGGCTACTGGGAATGGTTTCGCAAGGATGGCACGAAGCTGCGCTCGGGCCATTTCGCGGACGGCGCGCAGGTCGGCATGTGGACCACCTACGACAGGTCCGGCGCCGTCCACAAGGTCACCGAAATCAGGGATGGCAAGCGCAGGACGGTGCGCTGACCGTCGACGACTGGCGCGCTATAGCGACGCTTCCCGGTCGCCGATCAGCGCGCGCGACAGCAGCGCCACCGGCACCAGCGACGTGACGATGATCACCAGCGCGGCGATCGCCCCGTCCTCGACCACGCCGCGCGAGGCATTCTCGTAGACGTGGGTCGCCAGCGTGTTGAACCCGAAGGGCCTGAGCAGGATCGTCGCCGACAGCTCCTTGATCGTATCGACGAAGACCAGCACTGCGGCCGCGAAGATCGCCGGGCCGAGCAGCGGCAGCAGCACGGCGATCGCGCTTCCGGCCGGCGTGCGCCCGAGGCTGCGCGCCGCTTCGTCCAGATGCGGCGGCAGTTTTTCCAGGCCGGAGCGGATCGACCCCTCGGCGAGCGCCAGGAAGCGGATCGAGCAGGCGAGCACCACCGCGGCAACCGAGCCGGAGAGCAGCAGTCCGGTCGACCATCCGAGGTGGGCGCGGGCCAGCGCGTCGACCGAATTGTCGATCCGCGCCAGCGCGAACAGCAGGCCGAGGCCGAGGATCGTTCCGGGCAGCGCATAGCCGAGCGTCGCCAGGCGCGCCATCAGGCCGACGCCCCGTGTGCGGGAAAGCCGCGTCGCATAGGTGATCAGCAGCGCCGCCAGGATGGTGATGCAGGCCGTCGCCGCCGCCGTGATCACGCTGTTGAGGAAGGCCGCGCCGAGCGCCGGGTCGAACAGGCGGTCGATGCGGCGGACCGCGTACTGACCGAAGACGAAGACCGGGATGCCGAAGCCGGCCGCCACCGGCAACAGCACGGCGCCCAGCGCCAGGCCCGCGCGCCATCCGGCCAGGCGGACGCGCGGCGGGCGAACCTTCATCTGCGAGCCGCGGCCGGCATGGAACCGCTGCTTCCGCCGCGCCCATTGCTCGGCGAACAGCAGCGCG
>JAUYMV010000146.1 GCA_030698645.1 Mesorhizobium sp. | reverse complement strand
GCGACGGCGACGGCGACCACCAGCGGGACGAACCAGCCGGCGACCCGGTCGGCCAGCCGCTGGATCGGCGCGCGGCTGCGCTGGGCCCGGGCGACCATCTGGACGATGCGGGCCAGCAGGGTGTCGGCCCCGACCCGGTCGGCCTGCATCACGAAGCCGCCGGTCTGGTTGATCGAGCCGCCGATCACCGCCGCGCCGATCTCCTTGAGGACCGGCATGGATTCGCCGGTGATGGTCGATTCATCGAGCGAACCGTGCCCCTCCGCGATCACTCCGTCGACCGGAACGCGCGCGCCTGGACGCAGGACGACGACATCGCCGACCACCAGGTCGGCAGCCGCGACTTCGCTCACCTTGCCGTCGGGCGACTTGCGGAGCGCGGTTTCGGGCCGCAGGGCCATCAGCGCCTCGATGGCGCGCCGCGCACGCCCGAGCGCGCGGGATTCCAGCGTCGTCGACATGCTGAACAAGGTGAGCAGGACCGCGCCCTCGAGGGGAGCGCCGACGGCGGCCGCCGCAACCGCCGCGACCACCATCAGCAGGTCGATGTCCAGCACATGCTCGCGCCAAAGAGCATCGAGTGCGCGAAGTCCCGCCGGAACACCGCCTGCCAGATAGACGACGATGATGCCCGCGAGCGTGACGACCGAGTTGTAGGGGAACACCGGCGACCAGGTTCCCACCGCCGCGGCCACCATACCGATGACGGTGAGAACGGTGAGGCCGAGCGTCAAGTCGAAGGCTGCCGGTCGTTGCACGATGTATTCTTCCCTGCGTAAAGCGAAAGACGTCGCGATATCGACTTTGCCGCCTGCCTACCATGACATAGCGCAAACCGGCGAACGCTCCACATTGCGTCCTGCGGCACGCGGCCCTAGACTGGCATTCGGTCACCGCTGTGGGGGGCCAGGCCCCCGCTTACGGTTCACCGAATCGCCACCATTGAGTGCGGCGCTTCCGGTCCTGCCGAGGCTGTGGTCGGTTTTCCCGCCCCGGTCGCCCGAGGGCGATGCCGGCGCCCTACCCTATCCGCTCGCCGCCCTTCAGCCGGTAGCTCGGCGTGTACATCGTCACGAGTTCTTCCGCCGCCGTCGGATGCACCGCCATGGTCGCGTCGAAATCGTCCTTGGTCAGCTTCGCCTTGACCGCGATGCCCAGCAATTGGGCCAGTTCGCCGGCATCCGGGCCCAGGATGTGCGCACCGACGACGATTCGCGAGGCGGCATCCACCACCAGCTTGACCAGCATCTTCTCCTGACGGTTGCCGAGCACGTTGCGCATCGGCCGGAACGTCGCGCGATAGATCTCGACCTCGTCATAGCGGTTTCCGGCATCTTCCTCCGACAGGCCGACAGTCCCGATCTCCGGCTGCGAAAACACCGCGGTCGCGACGCAATCGAGATCGGGTTTCGTCGGCTTGCCCCGAAACACCGTGTCGACGAAGCACATCGCCTCATGGATGGCGACAGGCGTCAGTTGTACGCGGTTGGTGACGTCGCCGACGGCATAGATGTTGGAAACATTGGTGCGCGAATAATCATCGACAACAATCTCGTCGATCTTGCCGACCGCGACGCCGGCCGCCTCCAGGCCGAGATTCTCGGTGTTCGGCGTGCGCCCGAGCGCCAGCATGATCTGGTCGGCGACCAGCACCTCGCCATCGTTGAGATGCGCGTCGAGCCGGCCGTCGGCCCGCTTCTCGATCTTCTCGAAGATCGTCTGGCAGAGGATGCGGATGCCCTTCGATACCATCGTGTCGTGCAGCATGGTGCGCAGATCCATGTCGAAGCGGCCGAGGATTTCCTTGCCGCGATAGACCAGCGTCGTCTCGACGCCGAGGCCGTGGAAGATGTTGGCGAACTCGACCGCGATATAGCCTCCGCCGGCGATGACGATCGATTTCGGCAGCGTGTCCAGGTGGAACGCATGGTCGGACAGGATACAAAGCTCATGCCCGGGCAGGGCCGCGTGCGGATTGGCCCGGCCGCCGGTGGCAATCAGGATATGCTCGGCGGTCACGGTGCGGTTCTCGGCCTCGATCAGCACCGTGTGCGCGTCGACCAGCACGGCGCGGCTGTGAAAGGTCTCGCCGCCGGCCTTCTGCACGCCCATTTCGTAGATAGCCTCCAGCCGGCCGATCTCGCGGTCCTTGTTGGCGATCAGCGTCGGCCAGTCGAACGAGGATTCACCGACTGTCCAGCCATAGCCCGCGGCATCCTCGAAATGCTCCGGAAATTGCGACGCGTAGACGAACAGCTTCTTCGGTACGCAGCCGCGAATGACGCAGGTGCCGCCGAAGCGGTATTCCTCGGCGATCGCCACGCGCTTGCCGAGCGACGCCGCGACGCGCGCCGCGCGCACGCCGCCCGAACCGCCGCCGATGACGAAGAGGTCGTAGTCATATCGTGCCATGGGAAAAATGCCTTCCGCGGCGCGCCGGCGCCATCCTGCGCACGAGGTAAGACCTCGCGGCGCAAAAGAAAAGCCCGGTCGAGACCGGGCTTTTCAACTTGACGGCAAGACGCCGTGGCGATCAGGGCTTCGGCGCGACCAGGCCAGGTGCGGCGGCAGGCGTTTCGGCGGCGGGCGCCGCGTCCTGCGCTGGCGCCGGCTGCTGCGGTGCGACCGACGCGAGTTCCTTGGCGACAGCCTGCGAAAGGTCGCGGGCAATCCCACGCTGCCATATTTCGACCGCCTTGCTCACCTCGCGGCCGACGATCGGGCTATCGGCGAGGAACTTCTGGCCGGTCGGCGAGGAATGGAAAGCCGCGATCTCGTTGAGTTCCTGTTCGGAAAAGGCGCGCGCGAAGGCCAGCGCCACTTCCTTTTCGAGGTCGCCGCGGCGCGGCGCCATGGCGAGCGTCTGCTCGTCGACGATGCGCACGATGTCCGCCTCGAGGTTCGGGTCCTTCTGGATCAGCTCGACCTTCAGGAACTGTCCTGCCTGCGGCAGAATCGCATCCATCTCGTCCGTCGCGTGGATCGAGGTGATCGCGGCGCGCGCCGCCTTGAGGTGCGATTCGGCGATTTCCTGTGCGGCGGCGAGCGAGGCGCCGGCGATCAGCGCCGTCGCGGCGAGGACGGCGATGAGGCGGCGGGGGCGGTTCAGTGAAAACATGATGCAGTCAGACTCCCTGTTCAACGGGCCGCGACAAGCGACCGGATTCCCTTGGAACCCGCAATGACGGCGACGTCCGCCAGACCCAGAAATAGACCATGCTCGACGACGCCCGGTATGGCGTGCAAAGCGTCCGACAGCGCTCTTGCGTCGGGAATGCGGCCAAAAGATGCATCGAGAATGCAATGCCCGCCGTCTGTAACAAAAGCCTCGCCGTTCGTCATCCTCAATGTCACGGGTCCCGACAGGCCGAGTGACGATGCGGCGCGCTCGATCGCGATCTCCGTGGCGCGCAGGCCAAAACGGTTGACCTCGATCGGCAGCGGAAACCGGCCGAGCGTTTCGACCACCTTGCTGTCGTCGGCGATGACGATCATGCGGGCCGACGCCGCCGCGACGATCTTTTCGCGCAACAGCGCGCCGCCGCCGCCCTTGATCAGCGACAGCGCCGCATCGATCTCGTCGGCGCCGTCGACGGTCAGGTCGAGTTCCGGCGTCTCGTCGAGCGTCGACAGCGGAACGCCCAGTTCGCGACAGAGCTTCGCGGTGCGCTCGGAGGTCGGCACACCGACGATTCTGAGCCCGCCTGCGACCCGCTCGGCGAGCAGGCGGACGAATTCCTCGGCGGTCGAGCCGGTTCCGATACCGAGCCGCATGCCGTCCTCGACATGGCCAAGCGCGGCGCGCGCCGCCTCGATCTTCATTGCCCTCGCATCCATGCTCATCCGCCCGCGTCCGATCTACCGGTTGCCGTGCGCTCTAGCAGTTTACGCCGCCCGCGCAACCCTTTCGCATGGGCTTGCCCGTGTCCGCTTGCGCGCGCGATGCGCGGCGGCTATCCCGCCCGGCATGACACAGCCCATCATCGTCTTCGATCTCGACGGCACGCTGATCGACACCGCGCCCGATCTGCTCGACAGCCTCAACCATGCGCTCGTCAGCGGCGGCGTGCCCGAGGTCGACACCGTGACGCATCGCGCCCA
>JAUYMV010000144.1 GCA_030698645.1 Mesorhizobium sp. | reverse complement strand
ACGTCGGCCTCGCCCCTTGCGGCGTCGACAATCGGCGCGCCGGCGTTGAAGCCGCGCAGACGCGCGCGCAGCGCGTCGACCTCGGCAGGTCCGGCGAGATCGCTCTTGGTCAGCACGATGCGGTCGGCGACCGCGATCTGGCGGGCGGCTTCCCTGTGGCGCTCGAGCGTCGCGGCGGCGTTCACCGCGTCGACGGTGACGATGACGCCGTCGAGACGCAATGCGTCGACAAGCGCCGGATGGCCCATGATCGACTGCAGCACGGGCACCGGATCGGCGAGCCCGGTCGTCTCGATCACGATCCGCTTCAGATTGCCGAGACGGCCGCTCTCGACACCGTCGATCAGGCCGGACAGCGTGTCGACAAGGTCGCCGCGGACAGTGCAGCAGATGCAGCCGCCGGCCAGTTCGATGACGCCGTCGCTGGAACTTTCGACCAGCAGATGATCGATCGCAACGTCGCCGAGTTCATTGACGATGACCGCGGTATCCGCGAGCGCGGGGTCTTTCAGCAGGCGGTTCAGCAGGGTCGTCTTGCCGGATCCGAGGAAGCCGGTCAGCACGGATACCGGAAGCGGCGCGCGCATGTCGCGGCGCTACTGCGTGACGCCCGCGGCGGGGGCCTGCGCGCTGGTTTCCGGTGCGGTCGCGTTGTCGGGACGGGCAATCGGGATCGGGATGCCGTCGATCTCGGTCGGCCGCACGAAGGGCGGCAGCTTGGGCATGAAGGGGGAGGCCGGACCGGTCGCGCCGCCGAGAACGATCTGCGTGACCATTCGCGGCGCCGACAGGCTCGCCAGGTGTGGCGACGGGACGACGATGGTCTTCCTGGCCTCGGCCGCCTCCGCCTCGCGCTGCTTCTTCGTCTTGGTGGCGCACACCGTGTCGCGCATGTTGAAGGCCTGGTCGACGCCATTGCCCGAAACGGGCAGCGTGGCCAGCGTGATCCCGGTCGACGGCGGCGTGGCAAAGCCCTGCGCCAGCAGCTCGGCCGCCTTGTCGGCGCGCGAATCGACCGATTTGGCGCCGATCACCACGGCCAGCATCGTGCGGCCGTTGCGCGTCGCGGTCGCCACGAGATTGAACCCGGACGGGCAGGTGTAGCCGGTCTTCATGCCGTCGGCGCCCGAGAAGCGGCCGATCAGATTGTTGTGGTTCGGAATGACCGCCTCACCGGCGCCGATCGCTTCGATGGAAAAATAGGGCGCATAGTCGGGAAATTCGGTGCGCAGCGCCAGCGCCAGCACGGCGAGGTCGTGCGCGGTGGTGTACTGGTCGTCGCTGTGCAGACCGTGCGCGTTGACGAAATGCGAGCCGGTCATGCCGATGCGCCTGGCCTCGGCGTTCATGCGCGCGGCGAACGCCTCGGTGGAGCCGGCGATGCTCTCGCCGATCGCGGTGGCGACGTCGTTGGCCGACTTCACCATGATGATCTTCAGCGCGTTGTCGAGGGTCAGCACGGTGCTGACCGGATAGGCCATCTT
>JAUYMV010000139.1 GCA_030698645.1 Mesorhizobium sp. | reverse complement strand
CATGTTCTTCACATAGTCGGCGTGGCCGGGGCAGTCGACATGCGCGTAGTGGCGCGCCGCCGTCTCGTATTCGACATGCGCCGTCGAGATCGTGATGCCGCGCGCCTTCTCCTCGGGTGCCGCGTCGATCTGGTCGTAGCGCTTGTATTCGCCAAAATACTTGGTGATCGCAGCCGTCAGCGACGTCTTGCCGTGGTCGACGTGACCAATCGTGCCGATGTTCACATGCGGCTTGTTGCGCTCGAACTTGCTCTTAGCCATCTGAATTTTTCCTTGGCAGTAGGAGGGATGCGTTTCGGATGCGGGCGATTAGCGGCAATACCCGCAAATGACAAGCCTTTTTGGCGTCGCCTCCGCGGCGGGCGGGAGAAGCTGCCAAGCCGGATAACGATGCCGGCATCGGCTGATCCACCGCGCGCGCCGCCCGGACCGGCTGCCCGATCCTTCGATCCTGAATCAATGTCGAGCGAAAAAATGAACGGCCCGGTTACCATAAACGGATTGGTAACGCTGATCGCCTAGCGTCTGCGGATGTGCGTTGCGGTGACCTTTGCCGCGCTTTTCCAGTCAAGAAAAACAAAGGGTGTGACAGTGCGTCAGGCGACCTCAGACAAACTCTCCCGATTCCGCAATTCCGTCCGTTCCACCATCGCACTGGCTCTTGCCACGGCGATCGTCGTCGCGGCAGCGCCGGCGACCGCCGCGCCCTCCAAGGCGGCGGCCATCGTCATCGACGCCAACACCGGCAAGACGCTCTATTCGTCGAACGCCGAAGCGCCGCGCTTTCCGGCGTCGCTGACCAAGATGATGACACTCTACATGGTCTTCGAGGCGATGGCGGCCGGCCGCATCACCAAGAACACGCAGGTGCCGTTCTCGGCGCATGCCTCGTCGCGCCCGCCGACCAAGTTGGGCGTGCGGCCGGGCGGATCTGTCACTGTCGAGACGGTCATCCTGGCGCTGGTCACCAAGTCCGCCAACGACGCGGCCGCCGCCGTCGGCGAACTTCTCGGTGGCTCCGAGGAAGGCTTTGCCCGCATGATGACGGCGAAAGCCCGCAAACTCGGCATGAAATCGACGACATTCCGCAATGCATCGGGCCTGCCCGATCCGGCGCAGAAGACGACGGCGCGCGACATGGCGATCCTCGGCATGTCGCTGCGCGCGCATTTCCCGCGCGACTACGCCTATTTCTCGACCCGCTCCTTTGCTTTCGGCAAGCAGCAAATGGGCAACCACAACAAGCTGCTCGGCCGCGTCAAGGGCGTCGACGGCATCAAGACCGGCTACACCCGCGCATCCGGCTTCAATCTCGTCAGCTCCGTCAAGGATGGCGACCGCAAGATCGTCGCCGTGGTGATGGGCGGCAACAGCGGCGGCAGCCGCGATGCCCGCATGGCCGAACTGATCCAGGCCTATCTTCCGAAGGCGTCCAGCAGGAGCGGCGGCAACCCGCTCATCGCCGCGCGCACCATCGAAGCGCAGGAGCCGATCGTCGCGTCCGTCGCGCCAGCTGAGGAAAAGGTCGCCATCGTGCCTGTGCCAGCGGCGCGACCAAAGGCGGCCAAGCGCGCTGACGTCGAACTCGCCTTCGCCAAGCCCGAGCCACGCCCGGCCGCGACCGTCGAACAGGCCGAAGGCGAAGGAGACATCGACCCGGTCAGCACGGCATCGATCCTCTCCGGCTGGGTCATCCAGGTGGGCTCGGTCGGTTCCGAAGCGGAAGCACGCGCGCTGCTGTCGAAG
Source organism: Mesorhizobium sp. (assembly GCA_030698645.1). Taxonomy (GTDB): domain Bacteria; phylum Pseudomonadota; class Alphaproteobacteria; order Rhizobiales; family Rhizobiaceae; genus Mesorhizobium_A. The sequence continues at coordinate 8,146 of JAUYMV010000139.1, read as the reverse complement.
ACGGCGGCCAAGGCGGACACGTTGCTCGCCGACGCCTCGCCGTTCACCGAACCCTTCGCCAAGGGCGGCACGACCTATATCCGTGCGCGCTTCGCCGGCTTCCCGTCGCAGGCCGCGGCGACCAAGACATGCGCGGCGCTCAAGACGCGTGACATCGCCTGCTACGCGGCGCAGAAGTAGGACCGCAGGACCACCCTCTACCCGTCTCCCGGAAGTGTATCGTGTCGAAGGAGAACTAGTCTTGCACAGAGAGCAGCAGATCCTTGGCCTGGTTGATCCGCGCCGCAAGGAAGGACGAGCCGCCGAGGTCGGGGTGCAGGCGCTGCATAAGGCGGCGATGCGCCTTGCGGATATCCGCCGTGCTGGCGCCCGCTTCAAGACCAAGGATCTGGTAGGCCTCCTGCTCGGTCATGGCGCCCGAACCTGGCGCGCTTCGCTGCCGGTCGCCCATGTCCGCCTCCGCGTCCTTGCGCCATGCGGGAAATCGGCCGTCAAGATACGTCTCGAGTAGCTGACTGCTCTCGGCGTCCGCGCCGAGATCCGCGTGCAGTTCGAGCAGCGCCGAAAGATCCATCGCGCCCAGGACCTTGCCCTCGTGACGTCCCGCCAGCACGATGCCCTCCAGCTTTCCGGTGTCGTGGTCGAGTTCCATGTCGAGCGCCGCGGTGCGCACCATCGACCGCCTGCCGGGCGATTTCATCGCCGCCCGGCTCCGCCGTCCGGACGCGTAGAGCGCCCCGCCGCCCGCGATCAGCATGAAGCCGAGCTGAACCCGGCCGAGCAGCAGCAGGGCCAGACCCGCCGCGCCGATCAGCAGCGGGCCGGCGATCCGCAACTGCGCCGCCAGCTTCGCCGCATCGGCGCGCGCGAACGCCCAGCCGATCAGTCCGGTCGCCAGCAGCCCGGCGATGATGACGAATATCCACCTCATGCCCGGCCGCCGCGCATGTTCGCTATGAGCAGCCGGTCCTCGGCCGTGCCGCGCGCCTCGAGCGCCTTCATACCGCCGGTGGCGAAGATCGCGATCGACGCCAGCAGCCGCGACAGCGTGTCGGCGGCCGTGCGGTCGAAGCGGAACCAGGCGCCTTTGGAAAGCCTGGCGATTTCCTTGAACGCCGTCTCGGCGACACCGTCGAACCCTTCCTGGAAGACGAAGACCGGCACGCCATGCAGCCCGAGCGCGCCGGCCTTTTCGGCCAAATCGTCGAGCGATTCCTCCATCGCGTCGCCGATATAGACGATCGCGTGGATGCGGCCGGCGGCGGTTTCCTTCAGGCCATGCGACAGCACCTTGCCGATCTGCGTATGGCCGCCGCGGCACGATATCGCCGACATTAGCGCCTTCAGCGTGGCGGCATCGCTGACGAAGCGCGATGCGCGGCATTCGCCGATGCCCCTGAAATAGACCAGTTGCATGTCCAGCCGGCCGGTCTTCGCCGCCGCGTCGAACATGTCGGCCTGCAGCGCGCAGGCGAGATCCCAGCTCGGCTGGCGGCTCATCGTAGCGTCGAGCGCCAGCACCAGCCGGCCGCTCCCGCCGTCGCCGCGCACCGCCAGCGCCTTGGCCTGTCGGATGAAGGCCTCGACCGCCGCACCGTCGGATCGCGCGTCGACCCGACGTTCGACCTTGGCCGGTGTCTTGCTGTCGCTCATGACACAAACATGTGGCGTCGGCGGCCCGCTGGCAAGCCCGCCGGCGGCGCGAAACGCCTCAGCTGGCAAAGATGTCCGGCAGAACCAGCGGCCGGCCGGCCGTCTCCGCATAGCGGCGGCGTGCGTCGGCGCGCTTGCGGCCGAGTTCGTCGGTCGGCAGGCGCAGCGAGGCGAGGAGCTGGCGTATCTCCTGGCGGGCCGCCAGATGCGACAGCGTCGGCTTGGTGCCGAGCACGTGCTCGTCGAAATCGTCGAGCGCGGTCAGCCCGATCGGGAAGAACTCGCGGAAGATGATGCGCTCGGAAATGCCGTCCGCGATGCGGAAGCCGAGCTTCATCGACAGGTTGCGCAGGCAGGCGGCCACCTTCTGCTCGTTGCGCGAGGTGATGTTGGCCATGCGGTTGCGCACCACCACCCAGTCGAGGATGGCGTTGTCCGTCTGCCGGCGCTCGCGCCGCGCGTCGCGGACCCCGGAGGCGTATTGCGACACGTCGATAATTTCGAGCGACACCGGATCGATGCGGCCGAGCACGTCGAAGTCGATGAAACTGTCGTTCATCGGCGTGATCAGCGTGTCGGCGATGCGATGCGCCAGGCGGTTGAGGAACGTATCCGAGCCGGGCGTGTCGATGACGACGAAATCGTGCCGGTTCTCGATGTCGCCGAGACCCTCGGTCAGCTTGCGGAATTCCTCGCTTTCGGCGTCCGAGATCGTATCGCGCTTCGATGGCGGAACGTGAAAGTGCTCCGGCATCGCCAGCGCGACGCGCGCGGTGCGCGCCCAGCGCTTGCGGTTCTCGACATAGCGGGTCAACGACAATTGCCGGCCGTCGAGGTCGACGGTGGCGACCGAATAGCCGGACCTCAGCAGAGCGACGGCGACATGCATCGCCGTGGTGGATTTTCCCGAGCCGCCCTTTTCGTTGCCGACGACGATGACATGCGCGGTCCGGCGCCCGCCCCCGGACGGAGACCCCCTCGTACTCGACAACAACATGACTATCACTCCACGCCCGAAAGCATGATGTGCACAAATCTGTCTCTATTCAATGAATTTCTGCGAAAATGGCAGGCTATTGGCTGCTTTGGTAAAGCAAGGCAGTAAATGGCGGCGCGTCAGAGCAGTCCCAGATTGGCCAGTTCGAGTCGCAGTTCGGGCGGCAGCAGCTGCCAGCCGCCCTGCCCGTCGCCGAGATCGGCCGGTGCGTCCGCGGCCTGCAGGTAGCGCCAGCCCTGGAAGGCGCGGCGCGGCTGCCATTCGGTGCGCACGACGCGCGGGTCGAGCACCAGATGGCAGCGCGAAATGCCGTCGACGTCGGTGAAGGGCCGGATTTCGGTCAGCCGCTGGCGGCACTGCACATTGCCCTTGATCACCCAGTAGAGCGAGCCGCCGGCGATGAGCTCCGCGCCGCGCGTCGGCATCATGCGCGTGGTGTGTAACTGTTCCGCCTTCCCGCCCGTGGCGCGCGCCTCGTCGAGCCGTCCGGCGATCCACTCCTCGAGATCCTCGACGCTCTCGGCGCCGACGCAGAGTTTTATGAGATTGAGAGCCATGGTCGAGAGGTAGGACCGTCTCGCTCACCGGTCAACGCCGCGACGGCTTGTCCACAGGCGGAGCGGCGGGCGGGGGCGTCACGCCGCGAATGCGGCGGTCTCGATCGTCTCGGCCACCCATTCGTTCAGACTCTTGTCCGCCGACGCCGCCGCCAGCACGGCCGCCTCATGCGTCTTCGGATCGAGCCGGACGTTGAAGCGTCCGGAGTAGCCGCGAAGCGGGGCGATCCCCTTTTCCGCGCAAAGGGCCAGGAACGATTCAAGCGAAACGCCCCCCTCGCGCATCAGCCCGTCGACATCCTTCGCATAGAAATCCGCGCCGCCGTTCAAGCCGAGAAACTCGCCGCGGAACATGCCGATATCCGGATCAAACGAAACGATGGCCTTGTGTCCCCCGATCGTCACCACGTTCTTCATGGCGTCACTCCATGCGATTCAAGCCATTTCCGGATACTTGCCACCGCACCCTTGTCGGTGTCCGGCGAAGGGTGCGGCCGGTAGAACACGCGAACCTCTCCGAAGAGGACGACGCCGACCCGCGAGCCTTCCCGTTCGGATACATCGCCGCCCAGGTCGACAAACAGAGCCTCGATGTCCGACCATCGGATGGATCCGCTGACCGGCCGTGCATATATCCGTTGCAGCGTGACCCGATGTCTTCGTTTCACCAATATATGGTATCAAATTATGACACCAACTTCAAGGATCAACACTCGACGACGTTGACCGCCAGGCCGCCGAGGCTGGTTTCCTTGTATTTCTCATTCATGTCGATGCCGGTCTGGCGCATCGTCTCGATCGCCGCGTCGAGCGGCACGAAATGCGTGCCGTCGCCTTTCAGCGCCAGCGAGGCGGCGGTGACGGCCTTGACGGCGCCGAGCGCGTTGCGCTCGATGCAGGGAATCTGCACCAGCCCGCCGACCGGGTCGCAGGTCATGCCGAGATGGTGCTCGAGCGCGATTTCGGCGGCGTTCTCGACCTGCATGGCGCTGCCGCCCATGACGGCGGCCAGCCCCGCCGCCGCCATCGACGACGCAGACCCTACCTCGCCCTGGCAGCCGACCTCCGCGCCCGAAATCGAGGCGTTGTGCTTGATGATGCCGCCGACGGCGGCCGCCGTCAGCAGGAAGTCGCGGATGCTTGCCTGGTCGGCTTCGGGGTGGAAATGCAGCCAGTAGCGCAGCACCGCCGGGATGACGCCGGCAGCCCCGTTGGTCGGCGCCGTGACGACGCGGCCGCCGGCGGCGTTCTCCTCGTTGACCGCCATCGCGTAGATCGACAGCCAGTCATTGGCGAGCAGCGGGTTCGGCCGGTTCTGCCGCCACTCCTCCTGGAGCTTGTCGTGCAGCTGGCGCGCGCGGCGCTTGACCTTCAGGCCACCCGGCATGATGCCGTCCTTCGACAGGCCGCGCTCGATGCAGCCGAGCATCGCCTGCCAGACGCGGTCGAGCCCGGCGTCGAGCTCCGCGCGCGTCAGCCGGGTCTCCTCGTTGGCGCGCTTCATCTCGGCGATCGACAAGCCGCTCGCCTTGGCCATGGCGAGCATCTGGTCGGCGCTGGAGAAGGGATAGGGCACGTCGTTGGCGGCCGCCTCCGCGCCGCGCGACTTCAGCCGCTGCAGTTCCTCGTCCGAGACGACGAAGCCGCCGCCGACGGAATAGTAGATGCGCCGGAGCAGCACGTGGCCGTCGGCGTCGAGCGCCGAAAACGCCATGCCGTTGGCGTGTCCCGTCAGCGGCGTCTTGCGGTCGAGCACGAGATCGCTCGCCGGGTCGAATTGGTAGGACGGATGGCCGGGCGGCGAGACGCGCTTTTGCGCGGTGATCTCGGCGATGGTCGAATCGACCGCGTCCGGATCGACGGTGAGCGGCGTCGCGCCAGTGAGGCCCAGGATCACCGCGCGGTCGGTGCCGTGGCCGATGCCGGTATAGGCGAGCGAGCCGTGCAGGCTGGCCCTGATGCGATCGACCACCGCGCCGTGCGGGCGCGGCCAGTCGCCGCCCAAAACCTCGTCGAGAAAGCGCGCGGCGGCCGTCATCGGCCCCATGGTGTGGGAACTCGACGGGCCGATGCCGATCTTGAACAGGTCGAAGACGGAAAGGAACATGGACTGGCGGCTCCGCGATGCGACGTGACGTCTTGTCGGCCGAATCCGCGCCGAAGGCTACACGCTTGCCGACCTCAGCTAATCCGCGTGCGACATGGCGCGACGCCGCGCTGTTTCGGTTCACCAGCGCGTGGCAATCTGGTCTACTTCGCACATGGGTTCCGAATCGCTCTTTCTCAAGCCGCAGGATCTGGCCGCGCTCGCGGTCTTCGTCGCGCTGTGGGTGTTCTTTTCGCTCGCCGCCTCTGGCCGCCTGTTCAGCCGCACCACGCTGACCGAAGCCATGAACCGCCAGCGCGAGGCCTGGATGCAGACCATGTCGCGCCGCGAGCTGCGCATGATCGACACCGGCATCATGGCCGGCCTGCAGCAGGGCACCGCCTTCTTCGCATCGACCTGCATCTTCGCCATCGGCGGCTGCCTGGCCTTGCTCGGCGCCTCCGAGCAGGTGATGATCGTGCTGGGCGACCTCCCCTTCGGCACCGTCACCTCGCGCGGCGAGTTCGAGTTCAAGGTGCTCGGACTCGTGGTGATCCTCGCCTATGCCTTCTTCAAGTTCGGCTGGGCCTACCGCCTGTTCAACTACTGCTCGATCCTCATCGGCGCGGTGCCGGTGATCAAGGATGACGGGCTCGACGGCAAGGACATCGCGGCGGCTGTCGCCCGCGCGGCGCGCATGAACGTGCTCGGCGGCCGCCATTTCAACGCCGGCCTGCGCGGCATCTTCTTCTCGATCGGCTATCTCGGCTGGTTCGTCGGCCCGCTCGTACTCGTCGCCACGACGCTGTTCGTGTTCGTCGTCCTGGTCCGCCGCCAGTTCTTTTCCGAAGCTCGCCTCGCCGTCACCGGAAGCTGAGCACGGGAACCTTTTGCCTTGTTCTGCCGTTCTCCAGCCGACTTAATCAGCAACAGGAGACGGGTCATGATGCGAGGTGTTCTGCTTTGGATGTTGGGTATCCCGATCCCGATCATCATCCTTCTCTGGCTGTTCCTCGACTGAGAACGCCAGACCGGCTCGCTCAATCCGGCTGCGGAAGGGGCGAGTCGATCCTGCCGGTCGCCCAGTAGGCAAACAGCCCGATCCACTCGCGCATGGCAACCGTCAGGTTCTGCAACGAATCGAGCGGGTTGTCGCGGGCGAAGCCGGGACGTTCGTCTCCCGCCGTGCGGTAATCCACCGGCCACGGCACCACATCGAACCCTGCCTTGCGGAACAGACCGATCGAGCGCGGCATGTGGAAGGCCGAGGTGACCAGCAGCCAGGTCTGGCCGGGTTGCGGGTGCAGCATCTCCTTCGAATAGACGGCATTCTCGAACGTATTGCGCGAGCGGCCCTCCATCACGAGCCGGGCGGGTTCCACGCCGAGCGCCGTCAGCAGGCGCGGCGCGGTGTCGCCGTCGCCCTCGCCATCGAGAAGCAGCGCGCCGCTACCGCCCGTGACGACGACGCGCGCCTGCGGAAAGCGGCGCGCAAGGATGGCGGCCTCGACATACCGGTCGCCGCCGCTGTTCAGCTCGTAGCCGCCGCGCACGCGGTTGATGGCGCCCTCGAAGCCGCCGCCGAGCACGATGATGCCGCCCACCTGCCCCGGCATGACGGCTGGGCGCGCGAAGCGGTCCTCGAGCGGTTGCAGGAGCAGCGCGCCGGTCGTCGTCCAGCCGGCCAGCACAACCAGCAGCAAGGCGGCAAGGCTCGCCGATATCGCCAGCCGGCGGCGCGACAACAGCGCGGCGAGGACGCTGACCGCCAGCAACAGTCCGATGAGGCTCAGCGGCTGCGCCAGCGCCCAGAAGATTTTCGCGAGGGTGAAGAACACCTCCGCCCTACCACCACTTCTTCGGTTCGAAGCGCCCGGCCGCCTGTTCGATCACATGCGCGGTGCGGAACAGCATTTCCTCGTCGAACGGCCGGCCGATGAGCTGCAACCCGAGCGGCAGGCCGCGCTTGTCGAGGCCGGCGGGAACCGCGATGCCGGGCAGACCGGCCATGTTGACGGTCACCGTGAAGATGTCGTTCAGATACATCTTCACCGGGTCCGAGTTCATGTCCTCGTCGGCGATGCCGAAGGCAGCCGACGGCGTCGCGGGCGTCAGGATGGCATCGATGCCGTCCCGATAGGCGATCTCGAAGTCCCGTTTGATCAGCGTGCGCACCTTCTGCGCCTGCACGTAGTAGGCGTCGTAGTAGCCGGCCGACAGCACATAGGTGCCGATCATGATGCGCCGCTTGACCTCGCGGCCGAAGCCGGCGGCGCGGGTCTTCTCGTACATGTCGATGATGTCCTTGCCGGGCACCCGCAGTCCGTAACGCACGCCGTCATAGCGCGCGAGGTTGGACGAGGCTTCGGCCGGCGCGACGATGTAGTAGGCCGGCAGCGCGTATTTCGTGTGCGGCAGCGAGATGTCGACGATCTCGGCGCCAGCGTCCTTCAGCCAGGCGATGCCCTGCTGCCACAGCGCCTCGATGTCGTCCGGCATGCCGTCGACGCGATATTCGCGCGGGATGCCGATCTTCAGGCCCTTCAGCGACTGGCCGAGCGACGCCTCGTAGTCCGGCACCGGACGGTCGACGGAGGTGGTGTCCTTCGCGTCCACCGAGGCCATCGACTTCAGCATGATCGCCGCGTCGCGCACGTCGCGCGCGATGGGGCCGGCCTGGTCGAGCGACGAGGCAAAGGCGACGATGCCCCAGCGCGACACGCGGCCATAGGTCGGCTTGATGCCGACCGTACCGGTGAAGGCGGCGGGCTGGCGGATCGAGCCGCCGGTGTCGGTGGCGGTGGCCGCGGCGCAGAGCCAGGCCGAGACGGCCGCGGCCGAGCCGCCCGACGA
>JAUYMV010000123.1 GCA_030698645.1 Mesorhizobium sp. | reverse complement strand
TTCAGCTGCGAGTTCAGCTGATAGGCCTTGGTCAGCGCGCCGTAGATAGTTTCGGCGTGGGCCGGCGCGGTCAGCGAGAAAACCGACGACACGATCGCCGCAGCGGCGAGCTTTCGAACTATCGACACAACCGACCTCATTTCAACGAGCCGAGCGGGGTGGCACGGCCGAATTCCAGTTCGCTCAAGAGCCGCCCGGAGAGGCCAGCCCGCACCCCGTCTCGAAGAATCAAAACGCCCCACGTTCAGCCGGCGGTCGTTTCGACACCCTGTTGCCGCCAACATGAGTGCACTCTTGAATCAAATCAAGCGCTCAAAACTCGAATGCCGGCGCGGTGTGGAATCCGGGCAACGGTCGGATGGCGGCGTTGAATGAAGGACGTCCGGAAACGACCCCGTCATGCTTGACGTAGATCCGCGCGATCCCCGAATTTCCAAGGCCTTCGACGGCCACGAGCCGGCCGCCGTCGCGCAATTGCGCAAACAGCGGCTCCGGCACATGGGACACCGCGCCCTGCAACACGATCACGTCATAGGGCGCATTCGCCGCATGGCCGGCCGCGAGCGCGCCCTCGGCGACCGTCACGTTGCCGCAGCCTGCCGCCGCCAGCGCTGTTCTTGCCCGGTCGGCGAGCGCCGCATCCGATTCGAGCGCGACGACGGAGCCGGCGATCTTCGACAGCACGGCCGACGAATATCCCGTGCCGGCGCCGACATCCAGCACCGTATCGCTCGAACGCACGCCCGCAAGTTGCACCAGCCGGGCGAACGGCGACGGCTCCATCAGGTAGCGGCCGGGCGCGATCTCCAGGTCTTCGTCGATATAAGCGAGGCTCTTGCGCGCGTCGGGCACGAACAGTTCGCGCGGCACGGCGAGCATGGCGTCGATCAGCGGCAGGTTCGTCACGTCGGTCGTGCGCACCTGGCCGTCGACCATCTTGGTGCGCAAACCGGAAAAATCGATCGTCATGCTCGGACCGCTCTGCTTGCGGCGCGTGTCGAGCGCGTCGCGGTTTTGCCGCGGCGCCGGCCGGCCGGCTCGGCGCCCCGTCGCCGTGGAGGCCTCGCCCGGAATCGAACCGGGGTGCAAGGATTTGCAGTCCTCTGCGTAACCACTCCGCCACGAGGCCCTGCACGGGACGGGTTCTGTTAACAGAGCGAATCCGGGGCGACAAGCGCCCGCCGCAGAAATGCACCCGGTTTCCCGCGCCGCGCGTGTCGAGCGCGTCGGCGGCGCCGCCGGCTGCCTAAAGCATGTCTCCCGAAAGTGGGAACCGGTTTCGGGATAAAGACATGCGATAAAGCAAGGACCTAAAGCGTACGGAGCGAATCTGAAAGATCGCGACGCGCTTTAGGATCGCATCTTTTGCATGCGCCGCCGGATCCAGATGCCGGCGCGGCGGTTGAAGCGCCGCACGCGCGGAGAATCATGCGCCAGCACGAACAGGCCGAGCGGCACCATCCAGAAGCCGACCACGGGTAAAAACCCGACCGTGCCGAAAAGCACGAGGACGGTGCCGACGCCGACGCGCAGGGGCCGGGAGCGCGGCAGCGCGAAGTCGCGCCCGAACAGCTTGATCTTCGGCAATGTCTCTTCGGCCCGCTCGCTCATTTCGGTGTCAGGCTTCCCTGGTTTGCGCATCGCGGGCCCCATGCTGGCGTGCTTTCCGCTGCTCACGCAACGGGGATATGAGGCGGCCGGTTCCCGAATGCGAGCCTTGCGCGGCAAATCGTCGAAAAAAGACGCGCCTTTCTGTTGGCAAAGCGGAAACGCTTTTGCTATAGGCACCGCTCACTCTGACGAGCACCAACGTTCCCCGGTAGCTCAGTGGTAGAGCAACCGGCTGTTAACCGGTTGGTCGCTGGTTCGAATCCGGCCCGGGGAGCCAATTTTTCCTGACAATCTGCAATTGCGCCGCGCGCCCCGATTCGTGCCTCAGTGCTTGCGCGCCTGCACCAGATAGGCGTCGATGGCGGTTTCGCCCAGCCATTTCGCCGCTTCGAGTCGGTGCAGTCCTTCGATCAGCACGTGCCGCTTGCCGTCGAAACGGACCTGGATCGGCATCTTCATGCCGTTTTCGAGGATGTCCTCCGCGAGCGACCGCACGGTCTCCGGGTGCAGCGTCTTTCGCCGCGCCGTCGGCACGTAGATGTCGTCGATCCTGACCTTCTGGATGCGAAGCATGGCGGCGATCCCCGGGACGGCGCGTCCCAAACCCTCGATAGGCCATTTCGCGCGGCATGACGAGTGGAAGGCGCGCAGCGGCCGGGAAGACTCACCGATCGCTTCAATGCGATGACCTGCCGTAACCCTATCGAAACCTGCACGGCCTACCCTGCCGATCACTCGCACCGGACAGCAGCCGGGCGGCCGGTGGGGCTGATGATTCTCGATTACAACTCGCTTTTGCTGGCGATCGGATTTTCCGCCGTCTGCCTTTCGGTCACGCTGTTTGGCAGTTGGCTGTCGTCGCGCAAGGAAGGCTTCATGCTGACCTGGGCGATCGGCACCGGGCTGATCGTCGTCAACGTCTTCGCCTACCATCACTACGTGCGCGACCCGAGCCTTCCCGCGCTGATCTTCGCGACAAGCTTCCTGATGGCCGGTTTCGCCACGCTGCTCGGCGCCGCCCACCAGTTCCGCGATGGCCGGGCGCCGACGGCAAGGATCCTGCGCGCCGCGGCGATCTCGCTGGCCGCCGTCCTCCCGCCTATCGCGCTCGGCTACGACGGCGCCGGCTTCATCGCCTACAATCTCGTCTCCGCGATCCTGCTCGGCCTCACCGCGTCAGTCTACTGGAAGGGGCGC
>JAUYMV010000091.1 GCA_030698645.1 Mesorhizobium sp. | reverse complement strand
CACAAGGTCCACGCCCACGGCTCCGGCGGCCGCCGGCATGTCATCTGGGTGGCGCGGGCGTGAGGTCCGGCTGCTCGATACGTCCGGACAGCCCCCCCTCCGTCACGGGCTGAAGCCCGTGACACCTCCCCCCCACTTCGTGGGGTGGAGGATACGCCTCAGCCAAGCTCGACGCTCATCCTCCACCCCGCAAGGCGGGGGGGAGGTGTCGCCGCGAAGCGGCGACGGAGGGGGGGGCTGACGCCCGGACCTTCGCGGTCGCCCCCCAGGTCATCCTTGCCGTCCGCGACCGCTGTGATAATCTTTTCCGATGACCCGACTTGACCAAATCGAGCTCAATTGTCCCTGATCGTCGTCTTCGGATGCTTCGCCGCATAGGCCGCCGAGACGAACTCGCCGCTCTTGGCGCTGCGGTGCGTTCCGTTCGTGCTGCCGCCGCCGCGCGTTTCGCCGAGCGTCGTCGCGGGGTGTCTCGCCGCGAACCCCTTGGTCACGAACTGTCCGCTGCCGGCGCTGCGGAAGCTCTTGCCGCTGCTCTTTGCCATTGCTGCATCCTTTCGTCATGATGCGAATCGGGGATGTGACGGCCCATCGTTCATGATATGTTCCGTTACGTCAAGGGGGGAATCGCGGTGAGCGGAAAACTTTTCTACGGCGACAATCTGGCGATCCTGCGCGAGCAGATCGCGAGCGCCAGCGTCGATCTCGTCTATCTCGACCCGCCGTTCAATTCGAACGCCACCTACAACGTCCTGTTCAAGGCGCCCGACGGCGTCCAGAGCCAGGCGCAGATCGAGGCCTTCGACGACACCTGGCACTGGTCGGAAAGTGCGGAGAACGCCTATTGGGAGGTGCTGCACGGGGCCAATTCCGACGCCGCGCTGATGCTCGAATCGATGCGAAAATTCCTCGGCGAAAACGACATGATGGCCTATCTCGCCATGATGGCGGTGCGCCTCATCGAACTGCACCGCGTACTGAAACCGACCGGCTCGCTCTATCTCCACTGCGACCCGACCGCGAGCCACTATCTGAAGATTTTGCTGGACGCGGTATTCGGGGCAACGAACTTTGGAAATGAGATTGTCTGGAAACGGCAAAATTCAAAGGGATTGGCATTTACACGATTCGCCAAAAATCACGATGTAATTCTCAGATATACGAAATCTGATAAATGGAAATGGAACCCCCAGTATACGGATCACAATGAAAGCTACATTAAATCCTTCTATAAGTATAGAGACCAAGATGGACGCATTTATAGGCTCGCAGACTTAACAAATCCGAATAAGAATCGACCAAATCTAACCTACGAATTTCTTGGCGTTGAGCGGGTATGGCGTTGGACGCGCGAACGCATGCATGCCGCCTATGATGCGGGACTGATCGTTCAGAACAAGCCCGGCCAGGTGCCTGCTTTGAAGCGGTATCTGGACGAGCAAGAGGGAAACCCCGTCGATGACGTCTGGATCGACGTAGCTCCGGTTCAGGCCCAAGCCCAAGAACGCCTCGGCTACCCCACCCAAAAGCCCGTCGCCCTGCTAGAACGCATCGTCTCCGCCTCGTCCAATCCGGGCGACGTCGTGCTCGACCCGTTCTGCGGCTGCGGCACGACGGTACACGCGGCGCAAAAACTCGGGCGCAACTGGATCGGCATCGACGTCACCCATCTCGCCATCTCGCTGATCGAGCGCCGCCTGCGCGACGCGTTCGGAACGGACGCGGATTTCGTCACCATCGGCGTGCCGAAGGATCTCGCCGCCGCGCGCGATCTGGCGGCGCGCGACAAGCACGAATTCGAGAAATGGGCGATCACGCTCATCCCCGACGCGCAGCCCTTTCGCGGCGGCAAGAAGGGGGCCGACACCGGCATCGACGGCGTCGTCTACATGCGTACCGAGAAGAACCGCACCGACAAGGCGATCGTCGAGGTCAAGGGCGGCGGCGTCTCGGTCGACCAGATCCACAAGCTGAAAAGCGTCATCGAGCGCGAAAAGGCGCTCGCCGGCATTTTCGTCACGCTGCTGCCGCCGACCAAGCCGATGATCGCCGAGGCCGCCGCCGCCGGTTTCGCCGACACCGCCTTCGGCCGCATCCCGCGCATCCAGATCCTGACCGTCGAGGGCCTGCTCGACCACCGCGAATTCGCCCGCCTTCCGGCGATCGATTCCTCGTCCTTCAAGAAGGCGCCGAAGGAAAAGCAGCCCGGCCAGGAAGGCTTCGATTTCTGAGCGCGCCACCCAACCTCCACCCCACGACGTGGGGGGGAGGTGCCGAGCGCAGCGAGGCGGAGGGGGGGCCGAGCTGACGAAAGCAATCTGCGCCAGACAGCGATTTCCCCGGCGCTTCGTCATCCCAGGGCGAAGCAGGCCTAAGGCCGTCGCGGAGACCCTGGGATCCATGCCGTGACCTGGCGGCCGGCCACGACGAGGCAGACAAGCCAACCGTCGCGCGCGTTTCCGTTTCCCGTCACGGCATGGATCCTCGGGTCCGCGCCGAAGCTTCGCTCCGGCTCCGCCCGAGGATGACGATGCGCGTGGGCTGCCCGCCTCATTGTCATCCCCGTGGACAAGTATCCACTCCAGAAAAATATCTTCGCCCCCAACCCCCTGTTTCCATTCACCATTCACCATTCACCATTTTTCTTTCATCCACACTCCCTCCGCCCGCGCGCATGATCCCCCCGGCCTTTCCCGGCGGGGACGTTCCGGAGTCGTCCGAAATCGGGGAGAGGCTGGCGCCTCCGGCGGCGGGGAGACGAACCCCGTGGCCCGGGACGTGACGTCCGAAGGTTCCCCCGCGGGCACTACGACCCGTGCGCGCTGGACGAGCGCTAATTGCCCCGGACGATCGGGGTGTGAAGCGGGACGGACGGGCACGACAAGACGCCGACGGGCGGCCGCGAGGTCGCAGTGAAATTGCGTTTGATGAGCGAGCTCGCGCCGCCCGTCATCCCTCGAAAAGACATCTCCCGGCCCGGCAGGGCGCGGCAAGTGCGGAGCTTGCGCCATGCAAATCAGGACGAAGCAAAACGGCAGGCATGGCAGTCCCTGGCCCAAATTCACCCCGCCCGAGGCGGTCGACCCGCGCGACGCGGCGGAGCTTGCCGCGCGGCTGCGCCGCTTCGAGCGCGACGCCATCGCCAATGCGCTGCATCTCGGCCAGCTGCGCCAGTTTGCGCGGATCGCCGGCTATCCGGCCGATTGTCCGCGCAAGCCCTGCCTGCGCAACCGGGCCTGTCTCGGCCGCCGCCGGCCGGACTGGGACGCGCTCGACATGGACGCGATGATCCCGCTCTGCATCCCGTTGGACGACGATTTCCTCGCCGAGCTGCAGCAGGAGGTGCGCGCGATGATCCGGCAGGGCGCCATCCAGGGCCGCCCGCCGCTGCCGGTCA
>JAUYMV010000081.1 GCA_030698645.1 Mesorhizobium sp. | reverse complement strand
AAGATAGCCCGGCGGCACAGACTGGCAGGTGAACTTAGAAATTCAGTGACAGGCCCATACAGAGTATCGGCATGAAACGTCAATAGGTTAGACCCGTGCTGGGCGTTTTCGGGGAGCGATCCTGCGTCGACGAACGTGCGGACCGGCAAGCCGCATCGTCACCGTCACGTCCGCGGAAGGCCATTGCCGATGGACGAAAGGAGGCGGCTGTCGGCGGGCTGGTGGAATCGGGGTTGAACGGAGATCACGGGCGCCGCAACGAACCCGGGACGCCCCGGCCTATCCGCCCATCCCCACATCCTCGCTCCTGGCCCCGAACTCCTCCGCGACGCCCGCCACGGTTTCTGCGAGCAGTCTCCGCGCCTCCGGCGACAGCAATGTCCTGCCCCGCGTCAGCGCCTCGCGCCATTTCGGGCCCCGCCGCCAGGCTTCGATCCACATGTCGGCCAAGTCCAGCTTGCGGAACCGGCTCATCGCCTCGATCAAAAAACCGGCCTGTCCGATGTCCTTTGCGCTCTTCTCGCGGTCTTGCCGCAACGTCGCGACGATCAGCTTGTGAATCGCATATCGCTCCGGCGCCGGCACGGTGACGGCAACGCCGCCGCCATGCAGCAGAACGGAACGGACCGGGTTGCGAATAAGGAAATCAAGATAGCGCAGAGGCTGGGCCGCCGCGCCGCCAAGTGCCGGCATCGCCGTGAGCTTTGCCGCGTGATCCTCCGAACCCCGATTGGGGACGAGAAATTCGACCTTGAAGCCGCTTGCATTGCAGAACATCGACGTCCGCGTCCGGTCGGCAATCGTCGGCACCTCGCGGAACGACGCGTCGACCTCCCGCAGGCGCGCCAAGATGTCGTTCACGCTCTCGTCGATACCTACCGAAATGCCGTGGTCCTGAGCGAAATCGACGTCGCCGGTCTGCAAATAGCCGTGCGGCCTTGCGCCCACGAGGCCGGGATAGGTCTGGAAGGCGACCGTGCCGACCAACACTCCGCACAAGCGGAAGAAGCCGGACTTGCCCAGTTTTTCGACGACCGCCCCAGTCAGCCCGTCCGGCGCGGGCAGCCCCGCCGCTCTCAGCATGCGCACCGCGTCGAGACGGGCGCGCAGCGCCACCTTGATCCTGTCAAACGCCTCCGCGCGCGCGGTGATCGCCGCATCGGCGGCCGGTCCGACATATTTGCGGATCTTCGTACCGCTCAGCGGCTCGTAGCCGGTGTAGTACCAGTAGTCGCGGCCCTTGATGGTGCGCCTGGAAAAGCTGCCGTTCTCGGGATAGTCGGCGTCGAAAGCGGCGTCGAGTACACGCTGGTTCAGGTCGGCGAAGACGGTCTGGGTGGCATGGTCGAGCCATTTCATGGCGGCTATCCGAAAAACAGAATTTTCGGAAAACACCTCATTTTGCCGGTTCCGCAAGGGTTATCCGAAAACCTAATCTTTCGGATAACCCTTTCCTCGCGGCTCGATGATCTGACCTAACCGTTTGGCGCTTGGCGCGAGCCACGGGGCGAGCCGCGTGTCTCGCCCGTCCTTCGGACTCCCACGCTTCGCAGGGGAGACGATAGCCGCCTACTTCCCGGAGCGGACCGTTCGCGCTTCGCGCCCACCCTGCGGCAGCTCCCGTCCGTTCGAAGCCTTCCATCATGCCGCCGGCATGACCAGCCTTTGGCGAGCCGGCTGCGGGATGGCGCGCATTGTGTTCTCGTGGCTCGCTGGCGCTCGCGACCCCCACCCCAACCCTCCCCTCAAGGGGGAGGGAGTAGGCAGTGCCCCTACCCCTTCCTGACCGCCGCCTGCGCCGCCGCCAGCCTCGCGATCGGCACGCGGAACGGCGAGCACGAGACGTAGTCGAGGCCGACTTCCTCGCAGAAATGGATCGAGGCGGGGTCGCCACCATGCTCGCCGCAGATGCCGAGTTTGATGTCGGGGCGGGTCTGGCGGCCTTTTTCGGCGGCCATGCGGACGAGCTCGCCGACGCCGTCGATGTCGAGCGAGACGAAGGGGTCCTGCTCGATGATGCCCTTCTGGCGGTAGGTCTCGAGGAAGCTCGACGCGTCGTCGCGGGAGATGCCGAAGGTGGTCTGGGTCAGGTCGTTGGTGCCGAAGGAGAAGAATTCGGCGCTCTCGGCGATGACATGCGCGCGAAGGGCGGCGCGCGGCAGTTCGATCATCGTGCCGGTCAGATAGTCGATGGTGCCGCCCGCCTCGGCCATCACCTCGGCGGCGATTTGATCGATGCGCGCCTTGACGTAGTCGAGCTCGCTCTTGAGGCCGACCAGCGGCACCATGATCTCGGGCACGACCGGGCTGCCGGTGGATTTGGCGGCGAGGATGGCGGCCTCGAAGATGGCGCGGGCCTGCATCTCGGCGATCTCGGGATAGCTGACCGCCAGGCGGCAGCCGCGATGGCCGAGCATCGGGTTGAACTCGTGCAGCGAGTCGGTGCGCTGGCGCAGCTTCTCCGCCGGCACGCCCATAGCGAAGGCCACCTCGGCGATCTCGTCCTCGGTCTTGGGCAGGAACTCATGCAGCGGCGGGTCGAGCAGGCGGATGGTGACCGGCAGGCCGGCCATGATCTCGAACAGTTCGACGAAGTCGGAGCGCTGCATCGGGAGCAGCTTGGCAAGCGCTGCGCGGCGGCCGGCCTCGGTGTCGGCCAGGATCATCTCGCGCATGGCGACGATGCGGTCGCCCTCGAAGAACATGTGCTCGGTGCGGCAGAGCCCGATGCCCTCGGCGCCGAAGGAGCGCGCGGTGCGGGCGTCGAGCGGCGTCTCGGCATTGGTGCGCACCTTCATGCGGCGGTAGAGGTCGGCCCATTCCATGATGGCGGCGAAATCGCCCGAGAGCTCGGGCTGCAGCATGGCGACGCGGCCCCTGAGCACCTGGCCGGTGCCGCCGTCGATGGTGATGACGTCGCCCTTCTTCAGGACGGCGCCGAGCGCCATGATGGTGCCGGTCTTGTAGTCGACGCGCAAGGAACCCGCGCCCGAGACGCAGGGCTTGCCCATGCCGCGCGCGACGACGGCGGCGTGGCTGGTCATGCCGCCGCGTGTGGTGAGAATCCCTTCGGCGGCGTGCATGCCGTGGATGTCCTCGGGGCTCGTCTCGACGCGCACCAGGATGACCTTGCGGCCGGCCTGGCGCGCCTCCTCGGCGTCGTCGGAGGAGAACACGATCTCGCCGGTCGCGGCGCCCGGCGAGGCCGGCAGGCCGGAACCGACGATGTGGCGCTCGGCGGAGGGGTCGATGGTCGGGTGCAGCAACTGGTCGAGCGAGGCCGGGTCGATGCGGGAGACGGCCTCGGCCCGGGTGATCAGGCCTTCGCCGGCCATCTCGACGGCGATCTTCAGCGCCGCCTTGGCGGTGCGCTTGCCCGAGCGCGTCTGCAGCATCCAGAGCTTGCCGCGCTCGATGGTGAATTCGAGGTCCTGCATGTCGCGGTAGTGCTTCTCGAGCCTTCCCGAGATGGCGACGAAGTCGGCGAAGGCCTCCGGCATCAGCTTTTCCAAGGACGGCTTGTCGGAGCCCGCCGCGATGCGGGCGGATTCGGTGATGTTTTGCGGCGTGCGGATGCCGGCGACGACGTCCTCGCCTTGCGCATTGACCAGGAACTCGCCGTAGAGCGCCTTTTCGCCAGTCG
Organism: Mesorhizobium sp.; assembly: GCA_030698645.1. Classification (GTDB taxonomy): domain Bacteria; phylum Pseudomonadota; class Alphaproteobacteria; order Rhizobiales; family Rhizobiaceae; genus Mesorhizobium_A. The sequence continues at coordinate 6,240 of JAUYMV010000081.1, read as the reverse complement.
AGGGATTGCGCGTGAAGGCGACGCCGGTGGCCGAGTTCTCGCCCATGTTGCCGAACACCATGGCCTGGACGTTGACGGCGGTGCCCCAGCTCTCGGGGATGTTCTGCAGGCGGCGGTAGGTGATGGCGCGGGCGTTCATCCAGGAGGAAAAGACAGCGCCAATCGCCCCCCAGAGCTGGTCCTGCGGGTCCTGCGGGAACGGTTTTCCGAGCTCGGCCTCGACCTTGGTCTTGTAGAGCGAGACGAGGTGGCGCAGTTCCTCGGCGGAGAACTCGGTGTCGAGCTCGTAGCCGAGCCGGGCCTTCTCGTCCTCCAGCATCTCCTCGAAGGTTTCGTGGTCGAGCTCCATGACGACGTCGGAATACATCTGGATGAAGCGGCGGTAGCTGTCCCAGGCGAAGCGCGCATCGCCCGAATCGCGCGCCAGCGCCTCGACGGTCAGGTCGTTGAGGCCGAGGTTGAGGACGGTGTCCATCATGCCCGGCATCGACGCGCGGGCGCCTGAGCGCACCGAAACGAGCAGCAGATTTTCCGGATCGCCGAAGCGGCGCCCGGTAATGCGGCCGATTTCGGCGAGCGCGGCGTCGACGTCGGCCTTCAGGCTGTCGGGGTAGGTCTTGCCGTTGGCGTAATAATGCGTGCAGAGCTCGGTGGTGATGGTGAAACCGGGCGGAACGGGGAGGCCGAGGCTGCACATTTCGGCGAGATTGGCGCCCTTGCCGCCGAGCAGGTTGCGGTCGGACGCCGCCCCCTCGGCCGCGCCGTCGCCGAAACTGTAGACCCACTTCGCCATGCCGCTCTCCCGAAGACTTATTGTGCACCGCACGCCCCCGCGCGAGCCATTAGCCGAAATCACGGGAATGGACCACAAGGGATATTGACGGCGCGGGATAAAATCGGTTGAGCACAGGTCAAGAACCGCAATCGGAGCCCGATCCGGCCAAGACCGGACAGCGCCTCAGGCGATCCGGACGACCTTCGACTTGCGTCCCCCGTCCGCTCCGGCCTCGAAATGCTCGATTCGGTTGCGGCCGCGGTCCTTGGCGAGGTAGAGGCCGCGGTCGGCCGCCATCAGCATCTGGTGGATGTCGTCCGGGTTGGTGGCGCTCGCGACGCCGCCGGACAGCGTCGCGTTGACCGGGCGGCCATCGACGTCGACGGCGGCCAGCGCGAATGCCTTGCGGACGCGTTCGCCCATCGCGAGCGCCGCCGCCGGGTCGAAGCCGGGCAGGAGCGCGGCGAACTCCTCGCCGCCGAGGCGCCCGACCACATCGGCCGGCCGCAGCACCTTGCGGGTCACCTCGGCGTAGATCTCCAGCACGCGATCGCCTGTGGCATGGCCGAAACTGTCGTTGACCTGCTTGAAGCCGTCGAGGTCGAACACGATGACCGCTACGACCGTCGAGTTCCGCCGCGCCCGGTCGAGGACGCGCTCCGCCCGCTGCAGGAAGCCGCGCCGGTTGAGCAGGCCGGTCAGCGGGTCGGTGAGCGCGGCGGTGGCAAACCTGCGCTGCGCGCGCTCGTTCATGATGGCGACGAGGAAGATCGCGGTGCCGACCGTGAACACCATCGATTCGAAATGGATGATGCCGAACCAGCTGAACGGAGGCGGCGGACCGGTCAGCGCGCCCGAGAGAGACGCCGGGACGGCGAGCATTAGCGTCACGGCGTGGATGGCGATCAGCACAGAAAGCGGACGGCGCGCCCGAAGGAACTCGTCGCGGGCGAAGTAGATGCCGTGCGCGGCCGATGCATAGTAGCCGAGTGTTATCGTCGCATTGATCGGAACAAGCATGCGCGTGTCGGAGAAGGCTAAAGACAGGCCCAGCACGGCCAGCCAGAGCGCCGGACCAGCAAGCATGTGGACCGGCATGATCCGGTGTCGCTGGAAGGCGCGGGCGCCGGCCCAGGTAAACGCCGACGACACGCAGAGCAGCGTCATGCCCATGAAATAAATCGCATCGCCCGCGACGACGGACCCCAATGCGACGAGGACGATGGCGGCGGCCAGCGCCACGTTCGCCCCGGCCCACCACAGGGCGGCCTGAGACTCGCGGTAATGCAGCCAGGCGACGACCAGAAGCGTGCCGGAGACGAGCGAGACGAAGGCGCTCGCGATCATGAGTGTGGTGACGTCGAGGTTCATGCGAAAGCTCCAACGCCCGCACATATCGGGAAGAGTTGAGGATTGTGGCCGGAAATCCCGTCCAGTTTTAGCCAGTTGGGGCGGAGCGGGCGACATGGCGCGACCGGCGGGCGATCATGCGGCGCCATGCGGGGACGGCGCCGAAAGTGGCGCGCAATCGCGATTGAAAGGAAAACGCCGCGCTGGGGCCAATAATGCCGCCACCCGTTGCGTTCTCGCGCCTTTGATCCTAGGCAGTACCCAATCGCGAAAGGAATCCGAGATGGCAAGACCCCCGAACTACGATCAGGAACGCAAGGACCGCGACCGCGCCAAGGCGGCGAAGAAGGCGGAGAAGCTTGCGGCCAAGGCGGCGGCCAAGGAACGCGGGAAGCCGGCCGACGAAACCGTCGAGCAGGACGAACAGGAATAGCAGGAACAGGCGACGCCTGGCAGCAGGCGGCGGCCCGACCGGAGAATCGGTCGGCTATGCCGGCGCTACGTCTTGCCCGGTCAGGCTGGGTCCGGTCAGGCTGGCGCCTTGTCGGTGATGAGCACGTCGACCTCGCGCGCCGCCGCGACGAAGGCGCGCCGCGCATTCATCGCCGGCTTGTCGCCGGCCAGCGCATCGTGGCAGGCCTGGAGCGCGGCGCGATGCTTCGGGCTGCGCTTGCCAGGCCATGAATTCAAGAGATAGTCCGAGGCCTCGCGGGCGGTGCGCAGGAGCAGTTCTGCGCCGGTGGCCGCGGCCTTGACGGTGACGGGTGTTTCGAAGCGGTTGTTTTCCATCGCCGCCCTTACTCCAAAAGACCGCCACAAGCGAGACGCAAAACGACGCGACCCGGATGCCGGCCGCGACGCGCGGCTTCCGGGCCTTCGCGGACGCGGCGGGCGGCGCTCCGGCAAAGGCCGCCGCCGACCGCAGGCTTGTGGCCGGGTGCGCTTCGTGCTAGAACAAACCACGAACAATGGAGGTCGCCATGCGCCAAACCGGCAAGCTGGACTATCTCGAACTCGCCGCCACCGGCGGCTCGCTCGACAGCATCAAGGCGTTCTACGCCGCCGCTTTCGGCTGGTCGTTCACCGATTACGGGCCGACCTACGCCGCCTTCGACGAAGGGCTGGAGGGCGGGTTCCAGGCCGAGCGCGACGAGGCGCCGGCGGCGCCCCTGCCCGTGCTATTTTCCGAGAACCTCGAAGAGACGCTTGCCGGCGTGCAAGCGGCCGGCGGCGTCGTGCTGCTTCCCATCTTCGCCTTTCCGGGCGGTCGGCGGTTTCACTTCGCCGACCCGGCCGGCAACGAACTGGCGGTGTGGGGAGAGTAGGACGGACGAGGCCTATCCGGACGACGGGGTCCGTCGGGCCGGTTGCGGATGAGCGCTGGGGGCCCCGATCAGTCCTCGTCGCGGTCGGTGATCGCCAGCGTCGTCCTGTCGAGCTCGAGATCGTATTTCTTGCCGTCCGAGTGACGCGCGTCGTCCACCTCCCAGACGCGGTCGTCGTCGAGTTCGATCTCGCCCCAGCCGGTAAAACCCTCGGCCTTGAGCACAGCTTCGATCCTGGCGCGTTCGTCCGCGGTCGGGGCGCGGTCATCGGCTAGGGCCGGAATGGACAGCGCGGCGACAAGCAGGAAGGCGGTGGCGGCTACGCGCATGGTTCGGTCTCCTTGTTGTGACGCTATGCGAATGCCCGGACGGCGATATGGTTCCCGGCGCGGGCGGCGGCGGAGAGGCGCGAACGGGCCGTCCGGGAAGCGCGGGGCGGCGAAATCGCAGGCCGGTCGCTTCGCCATGACTTTACCGCAAATTCGTCGCTCCATGCCGCCGCGCGGAGACGCCCCATGATCTGAGCCGAACCCCTTGCAGCCGACCGCATCGCCCCGACGGGCGAAGTGCGTCTGCCAGCAAGGAGATCGATTATGACGGCTAAAGTCTATCTCGGGCCAGCGGCCCGACAGTCCACGCAACATCCCGACAGACTGATGCGCAAGGCCGAAGCGGTGGCGGCGGGGATTTCGCTCCCCGCGGGCATCGAGTTCGCCCGCTTCGAGCACCAGGGCAGGACCTACGCGATCAGCTCGCGGGTCGCGGTGGAGGTGGAACTGCTCACCTCGCGGGTGCCGAACGTGGTGATCCGTTCGGGCAAGTCGGGACAAGAAAAGCGCTAAGCGCACGGCGGACGGAAATCCCGCCCAGGCGGGCGGGGTTTCCGGCCGATGCCCCGATTCTAGTTCGGGATTTCTCGCTTCGCGGGAAGATCGAATGCCGCTACCCGCATGCCGTGCTCGTGGAACCACATGACGTGCTCAAGGAGCATCGCCACTTCGAGCCGGGAAGCGCCGGCGGGCGGGGCCGGCAGGTGGAGCGGCACGGACGCGGTCCCGCCGGGCTCGATCGACTGGAAGAGCTCGAGCCGGCTGCCCCAATCGCCGCCCAGCAGAACCGGGCGGCCCCGGGCGTCGACGAACCGCCAGGCAAGTCGCACCTGCTGCGCCGAGAGAGAGATCGTATCGAACCGGGACCGGCCGTTGTTGGCGATCTCGACGACCGCGATCGCCCCGGCGTCATTTTCGCGAAGCGACTCGACGCGGAGCGCGATGCCGGCGGGGACGTCCGGTCCGAGCGGACCGGCGAAGCCCGGCACATCCGGCTTCTGGTCGCACGGCGCAAGCCGGACCATGACGACCCGCGCGGCGAGACGGCCGAGATCTTCCGGCGACAGACCCGCATGGACGGCGTAGCCGGAAAGCCGGAAAATCGCGTCGCCGCAGGGCGTTACGATCGACACGCCGGGCGGGGCGTTGCCGGAGTAACCGTTGATGGTCGGGATGCCGAGCCGCTGGGCGAGCATCATCGCGTCCACCTCGATCGCCGCACCGTGGTCGGCGCCCGGAACAGCCGCGACGGACAGGATCGCGTCGGCCGGCAGGGGTTGCGGAAGGTGGGGCATAAGCCTGTCGAGGCGCGCCTGCATCTCCGAGATCGGCGAGAACGCGGCCGGCTGCAGCGCCAGCTCGGGGACGAGCAGCGCGGCAAGGGCTGCGCCGAACGCCAGGCTCGAGGCGGCGCTGCGCACGCGCAGCACATTGCCGAGCGCCTCGACACCCGTCGCCGCCACGATCGAGATCGGCAGGAGCATGACGAGAATGACGCGCGAGACGGCCCGCACCGCGTTGAAACCGGGCAGATGGGCGACGAGGGCGTAAAGCGACCAGCCGCCGACATGCAGCGTCAGCAGGAAAAGCATGAGGAGGGCCAGCAAGGACGGGCGGGCGACGGGCAGTCGAGTCCCATGGCGGATAATCGCGAAGGTTCCCGCGAGGAAGAGCGCGAGCGGCGCGAATCCGACGAACAGCTGATGCTCGTGACGCATGGGTATGTTCTCGATCCAGCCCGACAGCCATGCGCCGTAGGGCTGGTCGTCGGCCAGCAGATAGCTCGACAGACGCGGCAGCATCGTGTCGATCTCGGCGTAGCTCCTGCCGAAACCGTATTCCCGCGCGACAAGGAGGTAGGGCAGCAGCAATGCCGCGAACGCCAGGCCCAGAACGGCGAAGGCGGCAGACAGGTGCACGGCATCCCGTGGCCGCATGCGCGACAGGCTTCGCAGGAACAGACGGCGGGCCGGGCGGTCGGCGAGAATGAACCAGGCGAGCGCGGTCGCCGCCAGCAGAAGCAGCAGGAACATGCCGAGATAGATGGAGCAATAGAACTGCCAGACGGTCCAGAACCCGGCCCGGGCGAACTGACCGGGCTCGTTGCGCTCGAACGCCCGCCAGAAACAGGCGAAGGCGAGCGGCGTGGCGAAGCGATAGGTCAGCTGGGCATGGTAGACCTGCTCCAGGACCGGGATGCCGAAGGCGAAGACGAAGGCCGCGACGCCGCTCGCCAGGACACCAAAGCCGAGCATCCGCATGGCGGCCACGCAGGCCGCGAAGGTGGCCGCGCAGCCGACCAGGTGCCATCCCGCAAAGGCGTGCTCCGGCCCAAGGCCGGCCAGGCGGAACAGGACGTAGACGGGCGCGGAGCCCAGATGATTGTCGCTGAACGCCAGCGCATCGCGGAACGGATAGTAGAACTCCGGGCTCCACAGGCTCGACGCCTGTCCGGCAATCC
>JAUYMV010000063.1 GCA_030698645.1 Mesorhizobium sp. | reverse complement strand
GCGGAACGCGGCGTCGAAAAAAACCGCCGCCTATCCTGTATCGACGGGTTGCCGCGCCGCGCGAAGCTGGTTATACCCGCCCCGTCATAAGCGCCCTTCGTCTATCGGTTAGGACGGCACCCTTTCACGGTGCAGAGAGGGGTTCGACTCCCCTAGGGCGTACCATGACACCCCCGGCTCTGCCTGCTCTACCCGGCTTCGGCGCATCCGCCGACACATGGCTGCGAGCCGCCGCCCGAGCCTGCGGAATAATCGCGCCTCGACGGAACCAAAGCGTCCGATTTCCATTTCAGATGTGACGGTGGCTCCCTTATCCCCCCGCCCCCAAGCACCCGGGCGCCACCGTCATCTATGCGATAGAAATGCCGGCGCATGCGCCGGCATTTTTTTGACCTTCGCCCGGCCCTTGAACCGCGCACCGTTCGATGCGACATCAGGGCTTCACACGGACTCAACCGGACCCGATCGATGGTCACCTATCTCGAAGCCTCCGCGGCCCCGCTCAAGAACACCGGCCAGATCCGCCTTTACGGCGAGGATGGCTTCGAGGGCATGCGGCATGCCAGCCGTCTGACCGCTTCCTGCCTCGACGAACTGGCGGGCATGATCCGGCCGGGCGTGACCACCGACGCGATCGACCGCTTCGTGTTCGAGTATGGCCTGGACCACGGCGCCATTCCGGCGACGCTGAACTATCGCGGCTATACCAAGTCCTCCTGCACGTCGATCAACCATGTCGTCTGCCATGGCATTCCGGATGCCAAGCCGCTGCGCGACGGCGATATCGTCAACATCGACGTCACCTTCATCCTTGATGGCTGGCACGGCGATTCCTCGCGCATGTATCCGGTCGGCCAGATCAAGCGCGCGGCCGAACGTCTGCTGGAAGTCACCTACGAAAGCATGATGCGCGGCATCGCCGCCATCCGGCCAGGCGCGCGCACGGGCGCCATCGGCGCCGCCATCCAGACCTATGCCGAAGCCGAACGCTGCTCGGTGGTGCGCGATTTCTGCGGCCATGGCGTCGGGCGGCTGTTCCATGACGCACCCAACATCCTGCACTACGGCTCGGCCAGCGAAGGCGTCGAGATGCGGCCGGGAATGATCTTCACCGTCGAGCCGATGATCAATCTCGGCCGCCCGCATGTGAAGGTGCTGTCGGACGGCTGGACGGCGGTGACCCGAGATCGCTCGCTGTCCGCGCAATACGAGCACACGATCGGCGTCACCTCGACGGGCTGCGAAATTTTCACCCTGTCGCCGGCGGGCCTCGACCGTCCCGGTCTTCCGGCCTAGACTTCGGCCGGGCGCGCTCGCCGCACGCGGGCGCTGTGGGAACTCCGGTATGGCGGACGAGATCGACGAGCGCGGTTTCCTGAAGGAAAGCCCGGCGGCGGCGTTGCGCCCGGCAAAGCGGCCGGCGGCGGAAAAGCCGCACTACCATGGCCATCGCGATCGTCTGCGCGAACGCGTGCGCACCGCTGGCGTCGGCGCGCTTGCCGACTACGAGATCCTTGAATTGCTGCTCTTTCGCTTCGTGCCGCGCGCCGATACCAAGCCGCGCGCCAAGGCGCTGCTCGACCGTTTCGGCTCGCTCGCCGAGGTGCTCGGCGCGCCGGCCCATCTGCTGGCCGAGGTGAAGGGCATCGGCCCCGCCGTCGCCTTCGACCTCAAGCTCGTGGCGTCGGCCGCCGAGCGCATGCTGCAGGGCAAGATCCGCGGTCGCCAGGTGCTGTCGTCCTGGAGCCAGGTCATCGACTATTGCCGCGCCGCCATGGCCTTCGAGCCGCGCGAGCAGTTCCGCATCCTGTTTCTCGACAAGAAGAACGCGCTGATCGCCGACGAGGTCCAGCAGACCGGCACCGTCGATCATACGCCGGTCTACCCGCGCGAGGTGGTGCGGCGCGCGCTGGAACTGTCGGCGACCGCGATCATCCTCGTGCACAATCACCCGTCGGGAGATCCGACCCCGTCGCGCGCCGATATCGAGATGACGAAGACCATCGCCGATACGGCACGGCCCCTCGGCATCGCGCTGCACGACCACATCATCATCGGCAAGGGCGGGCATGCCAGCCTGAAAGGCCTGCAACTGATCTGAGCGCATCCACGCGGCGCGCTCCACAACCTGGCAGGCCCCACTGCCGACCCCTTCCGCTCGCGGCTTAACCCTGTTTGCAATTTGTTAAGCATGCGGATCGCATCCCGCCTATGACTTGGCCTGTGCCGCGGTCGGCACGGACGGGGAATGGGACATGCTGATCAACGAAGCGGCCTCGCGAGGCCTGTCGAATGGCGATGCGCCGGCCAGGGCCGACCCCTACCGCGACAGCGGGAGCCTGGAGTTCCGATTTCGCGCAAGGCGTTTCCGCGAAGTGCGACGCCTCATCGAAGCGGTGCTTGCCGAAAAGGGTCATGCCGAGATTCTCGATCTTGGCGGCACCGAAACCTACTGGCGCATCGGCGAGGAATTCGTCCACGCCAATCG
>JAUYMV010000060.1 GCA_030698645.1 Mesorhizobium sp. | reverse complement strand
AAGCCGGCAGCTCGGTGTCGTCCGAGGCGATGACGTCGAAGGCGAGCGTCAGCAGGCTGTCGCCGGCGAGAATGGCGGTCGCCTCATCGAACGCCCTGTGGACGGTCGGCTGGCCGCGGCGCAGATCGTCGTCGTCCATTGCCGGCAGGTCGTCGTGGATGAGCGAATAGCAGTGGACGCATTCGAGCGCGGCGGCGACGCGCAGCGCCGCCTCGCCATCGGCGCCGAAGAGCGCCGCGCTCTCCAGCACGAGGAAGGGGCGCAGCCGCTTGCCGCCATTGAGCACGCCATGGCGCATGGCGGCGAGGAGGCGGTCGGGGCGCGCGATCTCGCCGGTGCGCGGGCGGGTGTCAAGAATGGCTCGCAGGCGTTGCTCGACCGCGCCGGCGCGGGCGGCGAGCGCGGCTTCGAAGGCGATATCGGCGACCGTGTCCATGGCGCGACGGTTGCCGTCAAATCGCGGCGCGGTCAAGCCGGGCGAATGGCCGCGACCGGCGATTGCATGGGCGTGCCCGGCGCTTTATGTCGGATGGGATGGCAAGGGGTCCAAAGAAGATCAGCGAGCCGACCGTCGACCCGGAGCCGGACATGGCGAAAGGCAAGGTCTGGACGCGCGGCAAACGAAGCTGGACCCGGCGCGTGGTTCTCGGCGCGATCATCGTCGCGCTCGCGCCGCTCGTGCTGACGGTCCTCTACGCCTTGCCGTTCGTCCACCCCGTCTCGACCTTCATGCTGAAGGACCTGGCGACGTTCCAGGGCTATGACCGGCGCTGGGCGCGGCTGGACGACATCGCGCCGGTGCTGGTGCATTCGGTGATGATGTCGGAGGACGGCCAGTTCTGCGCGCATCACGGCATCGACTGGCGGGAGCTGAACGCCGTCATCGACGGGGCCAAGTCGGGCGAGCTGACGCGCGGCGCCTCGACCATCACCATGCAGACGGTGAAGAACCTCTACCTCTGGCACCGGCCGCTCGGCACGCTGCGCAAGGTGGTGGAGCTGCCGCTGGCGGTCTATGTCGATCTCGTCCTGTCGAAGCGGCGGATCATGGAGATCTATCTCAACATCGCCGAACTCGGCCCCAACATCTATGGCGCCGAGGCCGCGTCGCAGCACCATTTCGGCAAGTCGGCCAAGGACCTGTCGCGCCGCGAGGCCGCGCTTCTGGCCGCCACGCTGCCCAATCCGATCCTGCGCGATCCGGCGAAACCCGGCCCCGGCATGCGGCGGGTCGCCGGCATCATCGAGCGGCGGGCGCGCGCCGCCGGCGACTATGTGAAGTGCCTCTCCTGAGGCGGCGGCGTCCCGCGCCGCGGACTGCCGGTGCGTTGCCGGCTTTTTTGCGCCCGCGGACTGGTCAAAGCGCGGTTCGCCGTGTATAGGCACGCCGACTTCACTAAATCCCGCCGCGCGCGCGACGTCCTGGAAGCAGGGCAGCCCCGGCCTTTCGACCGACGTCCGGAGCAGTAACATGGCAGTACCGAAGCGAAAAACCTCCCCGTCCAAGCGCGGCATGCGCCGCTCGGCCGACGCGATCAAGGCCCCGACCTATGTCGAGGACAAGAATTCCGGCGAAATGCGCCGTCCGCACCACATCGACATGAAGACCGGCATGTATCGTGGCCGCCAGGTCCTCGAGCCCAAGGAAAGCTGATCGGCTTTGCCATCGGAGTAATCTCGAAAGACCGGCGTCGCGCCGGTCTTTTGCGTTTTGGAGGCGAAATTCCTTGACGCCGGGCGCCGCCGACAGTCACATCCGGGCAACCCGGAGATCCACGATGTTTCGTCACGTTCCGCTGCTCATCATCCCGTTCATCCTCTACAATATCGGCCTGATGGGGCTGTTCGGCGCGGCGCCGGACCCGTGGGCGCAGCAGATCTTCTCGCTGCCGATGATGTCGGGCGGGGTCTGGTCGATGACGCTCGGCGACCTGATGGTGCTGATCGGCCTCGCCCTCCTGTTCGTCGAGATCATGAAATCGACGCGCGTGGCGAGCGCATCGGTGATCGACCACCTGCTGTCGACCTTCGTTTTCGTGGCGTTCCTCGTCGAGTTCCTTCTCGTCAAGGGCGCGGCGCATTCGGTGTTCTTCACGCTGATGCTGATCGCGCTGGTCGACGTGCTGGCCGGCTTCTCCGTGTCGATCCGCTCGGCCAGCCGCGACGTGACCTTCGGCCGGTGATGCAGTCGGGACGGCGGCCGGGCCTCAAGATGGCTAGCGGAGCGGTGGTCGTTCGCGCCACGGCGGGGAGTCACACCGCCGATGCGTAGGTTCGACCTGCCGGGACGGTCCGCGGTGCATGCCGAAAACGGCATGGCGGCAACCTCGCATCCGCTGGCGACCGCGACGGCCATCGCGCTGCTGAAGGACGGCGGCAACGCGGTCGACGCGGCGATCGCGGCGGCCGCCGTGCTGGCGGTGGTCGAGCCGCACATGACCGGCATCGGCGGCGACTGCTTCGTCATTCTCGCCGAGCCGGACGGATCGGTGCACGGGCTGAACGGCTCGGGCCGCGCGCCGGCAGGCGCCAATGCCGACTGGTACCGCGCGCAGGGACTTTCCGCCGTGCCCGAATTCGGCCCGCTGTCAATCACGGTGCCGGGCGCGATCAAGGCCTGGGAGACGCTGGCCAATCGTTTCGGCACGCGCGGGCTGGGGCCGCTGCTGGCCGATGCGATCTCCTACGCCGAGAAAGGCTTTGCCGTGCATGCCCGTGTCGCCTGGGACTGGGCGCGCCATGCCGAGGCGCTTTCGGCGGACGAAGGCGGCGCGCGGCACTATCTGCTCGATGGACGCGCGCCGGGGCTCGGCACGCGGCATGTCCAGCCGGCCATGGCGGCGACGCTCCGTGCGATCGCCAAGGGCGGTTCGCGGGCGTTCTACGAGGGCGCGATCGGCGCCGAGATGGCGGCCACGGTCCAGGCCAAGGGCGGGTTCCTCAGCGAGGCGGACCTGGCGGGCGTGACGGCGGACTGGGTAATGCCGATCTCGACGAGCTATCGCGGCCATGACGTGCTGGAGATCCCGCCGAATGGCCAGGGCATCACGGCGCTGATCATGCTCAACCTGATGCGCGAACTCGGCGCCGACCGGCTCGCGCCGAACAGCGCGGAACGCTACCATCTCGAGATCGAGGCCGGACGGCTCGCCTATTCGGTGCTGGCGCAGGAGGTGTCCGACCCGGCGACCATGCGCGTCGGGACGGCGCAGGTGCTCGGCGACCGCTTCACGCGCGACCTGGCGCGGCCGTTCGACCCGGAGCGGCGCAATCCGCGCATCGCGGTGCCGGACATCCCGAAATCGGACACGGTCTATCTCAGCGTCGTCGACCGCGACCGTCGCGCCGTGTCGTTCATCAACTCGCTTTACGACGCCTTCGGCTCGAGGGTCGTCACGCCGACATCCGGCATCGCGCTGCAGAACCGCGGCGCCTGCTTCAGCCTGGTGGAAGGCCACCCGAACGAGATCGGGCCGGGCAAGCGGCCGATGCACACGATCATCCCGGCGATGGCGATGAAGGACGGAAAACCGTTCGCCGCGTTCGGCGTGATGGGCGGCGACTACCAGCCGATGGGCCACGCGCATGTGTTTTCCAATGTGGTCGACCACGGCATGGACCCCCAGGCCGCGATCGACCATGCGCGCCTGTTCTGGGGCGAGGACGGCGTGCTGGAGGCCGAGGCTGGAATAGGCACCGACGTCCGGCTTGGCCTCGCCGCGCGCGGACATCAGTTGCGCGACGCCGAGCGGCCGCATGGCGGCGGCCAGATGATCGTCATCGACCAGGCGAACGGGTTTCTGGTCGGCGGGTCGGACGGCAGGAAGGACGGGCTGGCGCTGGGGTGGTGAGTCTCCTTCCGCGGCGAAGGGGGCGAGCGAAGCGACGCGATTGGAACGTCGCCGCTTGGCCGGGATGACGACCGTAGTGAGGATGAAGCTGTAGCGGCTTCGAGACCCGTCCTGCCCTCCGCTTGCGCTCCGGGCGTTCGCACCTCGGAAAGCCAAATCGTTGGCTTTCCGCCGGCCCAAAGGGCCGGACGGTGCTCACTCCATCGAATCGATCTTCTTTTGCATGGCGGCGATCTGTTCCTTGAGCTCGGCGAGGTCGCCCGATTTGGCAGTCGTCTTGCGGGCGGGCGCTTCCTCGGCGTCGGGCTCCGGTCCGGTGCCGGCGGCCTGCGGGAAGGGCACGAACATGCGGATGGCGTTCTGGAACATCTCCATGTTGCGCCGCGTCTGTTCCTCGATCGCCTTGAGCGGCGGCACGATGGT
>JAUYMV010000024.1 GCA_030698645.1 Mesorhizobium sp. | reverse complement strand
CGGGCTCGAGATACCGCTGAAGGTCACGGCGACCGATTTCTACGGCCACGGGTCGACGGTGTTCGAGGTCGGCGATCTGTTCTCGGCGCTCGCCGCTTCGGCGGCGATCCCGGCCCTGTTCAGGCCGGTCTTCCGCGACGGCAGGCTGCTGATCGATGGCGGCATCTACAATCCGGTTCCCTTCGATCTGGTCGACGATCTTGCCGACATCACCATTGCAATCGACGTGGTGGGCGGGCCGACGGGCGGCGCCGGCGACAAGCCGCCGAGCGCGGTTGACCTGATGTTTGGCGCCAGCCAGTTGATGATGCAGTCGATCGTCGAGATGAAGCTGGCCCGCAGGCGCCCCGAGATATTCCTGCGCCCGCCCGTGTCGCGCTTCCGCGTGCTCGATTTCCTGAAGGTCGACGCGGTAATGACGGAAACCGCGGCCATCAAGGACGAACTCAAGCGCGCCATCGACGCGGCCGTCCGAGCGCATGAGGCCGCCGCCACGGGCTGACCGGCCTAATGCAGCATTGCCGCCTTGCCGGTCGAGAACGGCGAGTTGGCCGTTGGTGGCGGCCCCGGCAGGATGTCGTCGGACGGCGGTTCCCTGGCAGCGATCTGGCGCACCAGTCTGAAGCAGACGATCACCGAGCCGATCCCGAACACCACCGCGCCGAGACCCCAGCCGGCGACCACGCCCTTCGCCCCGTAGAGACTGGCGCCCAGCCAGACGAAGGGGATGACGCCAAGCGTCGAGCGCCCCCAGTTGAACATGGTGCCGTAGCCTGGGAAGCCGAGATTGTTGAACGCCGCATTGCTGACGAACAGCGCGCCGTTGAAGAGAAAGCTGCCGGCGGCGAAGACGCAGAAGAACACGACCAGTTCGCGGGCGTCTCCGGTGGCGCCGAAAATGCCGGCGATCTGCCCGGCGAAGATCGCCAGCAGGGCCCAGACCGCGAGGCAGTAGACCAGCGTCACGATCAGGCTGTCGCGCATCGTGTCGACCAGCCGCCCGTAGAGTTTCGCGCCGTAGTTCTGGCCGAGGATCGGCCCGACGGCGCCCGACAGGGCGAAGATGACGCCGAAGGCGACCGGGATGATGCGGCCGACGATCGCCCAGCCCGCGACCGAATCGTCGCCGAAGCGCGCCATCTCGATCGTCACATAGGTATTGCCGACGGGCGTCGCGATCTGCGTCAGAACGGCCGGTACGCCGATGCCGAAGAAGGTTCCGGACGCGGCGATGAGTCGGCGGCGGTCGGGCAGGCGGATCAGCCGGTGCACGACATGCGCGCCGTGCAGGCCGACGGCCAGGATGACGAGGCGCGACAGCACGGTGGCGATCGCCGCGCCGTCGATGCCGAGGTCGAGGCCGAAGATCAGGATCGGATCGAGGATCGCCGCCGCGATGCCGCCGGAAAGCGTGACATACATGGCGCGCCTCGCATCGCCGACGCCGCGCAGGATTCCCGTCGTGCACATGCCGAGCGCCATGATCGGCGAGGACGGCAGCACGATGCGCAGGAAGCGCGTCGCGATCTCGGCGGTTTCGCCGCGCGCGCCCATCAGGTGCACGAGCGTGTCGAGGAACGGCCAGATCGCCACCGCCATTGCCGTCGTCGCCATTCCCATGAACACCATCGATGCGCCGCCGAGCCGCGCCGCCTCGGCCCGGTCGCCGCGCCCGAGCGCGCGGGCAACTACCGCCGACGTGGCGATGACCAGCCCGATCGCCACCGAGATCGTGAAGAACAGCAGCGTGCCGGCAAAGCCGATCGCGGCGGCGAGTTCCTGCACGCCGAGCATCGAGATGTAGAACAGGTTGAGCGCATCGACGATGAAGATCGCGATCAAGCCGATCGAGCCGGTAGCGGTCATCGAGATGACGTGCTTGAGCGTCGAGCCGGTGGTGAATTTCGCGACCGGACGCGCGGCCGGCGAAGGCGCCGCCGCGCTCAATGTGCGAAGACCGCGTCCATCGAGCGGAAGCCCTTGAACTCCAGCGCGTTGCCGGAAGGATCGCGGATGAACAGGGTTGCCTGCTCGCCGGGTTCGCCGACGAAGCGGATCTGCGGCCGCTCCAGCCAGTCGACGCCGGCATTCGCCTCGAGCCTGTCGGCCAGCCGCTGCCAGTCGTCCATCAGCAGCACGACGCCGAAATGCGGAATCGGCACCGCCATGCCGCCGACCTTGCCATCGGCCACCGCTTCGCCGGCGCCCGGACGCAGATGCGCCGACATCTGGTGGCCGAACAGGTCGAAATCGACCCAGGTCTGTGACGAGCGTCCGATCTTGCAGCCGAGAACGCCGGCATAGAACTGCCGCGTCTCGTCGAGGTCGCGTACGGGAAAGGCGAGATGAAAGGGGGTCAAGCGTGTGTTCCTGTGCCTGTGGGTTCTGGGGCGTCGGCGCTCGGCTTTGCGCCCGGGGTCTGGTTGTCGGCCTCCGCGCCCGGCCTGTCCAGCCTCCGCGCCTCGCGCACCGGCTTGATCAGCGGCTCCGGCGTGGGCGGCGTGCGCGCCAGCGTGTCGCGACCGGCATAGACGCCGCCGGCCGCCTGGACCGCCAGCCGCTCCTCGTCGCGCCGCCGCACGTCCTCGGTGATGGCCAGCGCCTGCATTTCCGGCGTGCCGAGCGCCTCGAGTGTGCGCCGACCGAACATCAGGCCCGACTCGAACGTCTCGCGGATTTCATAGTCGACCCCGCGCGCCCGCAACTGCAGCGTATGGGTGCGGTCGTAGGCCCGCACGTAGAGCTTCACGTCCGGATAGTCGCGCTGGATGAGGTCGACGATCTTGTCGGTCGTCTCGCGCTCGCGCGTGCAGACGGCGACCAGCTTGGCGCCGCGG
>JAUYMV010000760.1 GCA_030698645.1 Mesorhizobium sp. | reverse complement strand
GCCATGCCGATGACGCCGGCGGCGGCGGGTGCCAGGCGCTCGGCCATGGCCAGAACGACCACGCCGCCATCAGCGGCGGCCAGGACGCCCTGCTGCAAGGTCGGACGCCCGAGCGCAAGCGTCGCGCCGATATCCAGGCCGCCGCTAAGCCGCGCCTCCGAAATGCCGGCGGCGATGCGACGGCGCGGCGTGTCGGGCGCGAGGAGGCGATCGACGTGGGCGAGCCAGCGATCGCGAACCGGACCCGCGCGCGCCCTGACCAGCACGCCGCCCATGCCGACGGGGTCGAGCGCCAGCATTGCCGCGGCCAGCAGGGCGTCGGTCCAGACGCTGGCGACCGCATCGGTCATGCCGGCTCCAGTTCCGAAAGGGCGCGCTCGACGCGCATGCCGGAGCCCGCCTCGTCGAGCGGATCGCGCCTGAGCCGGTGGCGCAGCGCGGACACCGCGACCGAGCGGAGGTCCGATTCGGTCACGCATGTCCTGCCTTCGAGCGCGCTCCACGCGCGCGCGGCGCGCATGAGGGTCAGTTCGCCGCGCAAACCGTCCACGCCGAGCGCGAGACACAGGCCCGAAGCCGCTTCCAGGATGTCGTCCGGTATCCGGACCGCATCGAGCAGGCCGCGGGCCTGCCTGATGCGGGTGCGCAAGGCGGCATCCTTGCGCTTCCAGCTCTCGGCGAAGGCTTCCGGATTTCGGTCGAAGGCGTCGCGCCGCTTCACCACCTCCACGCGGGAGGCGATGTCCTTCGGCGAGGCGACCTCGACGGACAGGCCGAAGCGGTCGAGGAGTTGCGGGCGCAGTTCGCCCTCCTCGGGATTGCCGCTTCCGACCAGCACGAATCGCGCGGCGTGGCGAATGCTCAGGCCCTCGCGCTCGATGATGTTGACGCCCGACGCGGCGACGTCGAGCAGCAGGTCGACCAGATGATCCTCGAGCAGATTGACCTCGTCGATGTAGAGGAAGCCGCGATGCGCGCTGGCGAGCAGGCCGGGCTCGAACGCCTTCTCGCCGGAGACCAGCGCCTTTTCGAGATCGAGCGCGCCGGCGACGCGATCCTCCGTCGCACCGAGCGGCAGGTCGATGACCGGAACCGGCACCTGCCGGCCCTTCAGGCTTCCGCTCCGCGCCTGTTCCCGGCAGCGCGCGCAATAGGCCTGCGTGGCGCCCGGTTCGCAATTGTAGCGGCAGTCGCCGGCGACGCGCATCGGCGGCAGCAGACCGGCGAGGCCGCGCACCGCGGTCGATTTCCCAGTGCCGCGGTCGCCGAACACCAGGATGCCGCCGATCGCCGGATCGACCGCGGCGAGCAGAAGCGCACGCTTCATCTCTTCCTGGCCGACGATCGCCGAAAACGGATAATTCTGGCCCATGGGTCACCGAACTGCGTCAGAGTGTCAACTCAGCCTGACACTTTGCATTGCATATTGATGTAACAGCGCTCATGCATTTGCAACAGGCAACGACGCGAAGATGCCGTAAAGTGTCCAGCGCATTTTACGGTCTTGCCCTTGACACAATCGTCGCCAGAACTAGGTTCCGGCACTGAACAATCCGCTCTTGGGAGGAGCATCGCATGGCTCGAGTACTGAATTTTCTGGTCGCAACCGGCATCGTCGCGGTCTTCGCGGCGCCTGCGCTCGCGGCCGAAGGCAATGTGGACGCCGGCAAGAAGGTGTTTGTGAAATGCGCCGTCTGCCATGGTATCGGTGACACGAAGAAGCCGATCGGACCGAGCCTGAACGGTGTGATCGGTCGGACGGCCGGCACGGATGCCGATTTCCTCGCCAAGAAGGCGGCCGGCTATTCGAAGGCCATGATCGAGGCGGGCGCGGGCGGACTCGTCTGGGACGAGGCGGCGATCGCGGAATACATCACGGACCCGAAGAAGAAGGTCCCGGGCAACAAGATGGCGTTTCCCGGCCTCAAGGACGAACAGGACCGGCTGGACGTCATCGCCTATGTAAAGACATTCTCGACACAATAGGCCGGCCCCAGCGGCGAAGGCGACCTTCCGAAACCCTATCCATCCATTTGCACGCCCGCCAGGATGCGTCTCGCTCCGCGAAGACTCGTCGCGGCGACGGCCGGCGTTCGCCTGCGCGGGGCAAGGCAGGCCCGAAAAATCAATCGACATTGACAGATTGATGTGTAAACTAATTTTTACATACCCGTAGGGACGGCCGCTACCGGAGGCGCAGGCGCGCGACGGAAGCGCTCCCGTCCCGCAGCAGCGGGGCGCGGGTTCGCCAGCGTCGTCGATCGAAGGCGCCATGCGTTCCCGTCGAGGGAGAGGCAGCGCCATGACACGACCTGGGGAGACCGTTCTCGATCGAGTGTCCATTCCCGCCGACATGAAATCCCTTTCCAATCGCGATCTCGCCCGGCTTGCCGACGATTTGCGCCAGGAAACGATCTCGGCGGTGTCGGTCACCGGCGGTCATCTGGGCGCCAGCCTCGGCGTCGTCGAGCTGACCGTCGCCATCCATGCCGTCTTCGATACGCCGCGCGACAAGCTCATCTTCGACGTCGGCCACCAGGCCTATCCGCACAAGATCCTGACCGGTCGGCGCGACCGAATAAGAACCCTGCGCAAGGGCGGCGGCCTCTCCGGATTCACGCGGCGGTCGGAAAGCGCATACGACCCGTTCGGCGCGGCGCACTCATCGACGTCGATCTCGGCGGGCCTCGGCTTCGCCGTCGCCCGCGATCTGATGGGCGAATCGGGCGACGTGATCTGCGTGATCGGCGACGGCGCGCTCTCCGCCGGCATGGCCTACGAAGCGATGAACAATGCCGGGCATCTCGGCAAGCGGCTGATCGTCATCCTCAACGACAACGACATGTCGATTTCGCCGCCGGTCGGCGCCATGTCGCGCCATCTCGTCAAGCTCTACACGGAGCGGCCGTTCCAGGAATTCAAGGCGCTGGCCAAGGGCGCGGTATCGCTGCTGCCGCCGCCCCTGCGCGAGGGCGCGGCGCGGGCGCGCGCCGTCATGAAGGATCTCGTCATCGGCGGCTCGCTGTTCGAGGATTTGGGCTTTTCCTATGTCGGCCCGGTCGACGGGCACGACATGAACCAGCTGCTGAAGGTGCTGCGCACGGTGCGGGAGCGGGCGGACGGTCCGGTGCTCGTTCATGCCCTGACCGAGAAGGGAAAGGGATACGAGCCCGCCGAGAACGCCGCCGACAAGTATCACGGCGTCGCCCGCTTCGACATCGTCACCGGCCAGCAGAAGAAATCCGTGCCGGCAGCGCCCGCCTATACGTCGGTGTTCGCCGAGAGCCTGATCAGGCAGGCCGAGTCCGACAGGACGATCGTCGCGGTGACGGCCGCGATGTCATCGGGTACCGGACTCGACAAGTTCCAGAAGCGCTTTCCGGCGCGGTTCTTCGACGTCGGCATCGCCGAACAGCATGGCGTGACCTTCTGCGCCGGGCTGGCGGCCGCCGGCATGCGCCCGTTCTGCGCCATCTACTCGACGTTCCTGCAGCGCGGTTACGACCAGATCGTGCACGACGTGGCGCTGCAGAAGCTGCCGGTGCGCTTCGCCATCGACCGCGCCGGGCTCGTCGGCGAAGACGGGGCCACGCATGCGGGCGCCTTCGACGTCGGCTACCTCACCAACCTGCCTGGCTTCGTCGTCATGGCCGCGGCCGACGAGGCGGACCTCGTGCATATGGTGGCGACCGCCGCCGCCATCGACGACGGTCCGTCCGCATTCCGCTATCCACGCGGCGAGGGCCGCGGCGTGGCGCTGCCCGAGGCGGGCGTCGCTCTCGACATCGGCAGGGGGCGCATCCTGCGCGAAGGCGGCAAGATCGCACTCCTGTCGTTCGGCGGACGGCTCGCAGAGTGCCTCAAGGCGGCCACGGAACTCGAGGCCCGCGGCCTGTCGACGACGGTCGCCGACGCCCGCTTCGCCAAGCCGCTCGACCATGCGCTCATCCGCCAATTGGTGCGCCACCACGAGGTGGTGGTGACGATCGAGGAGGGCGCGGCCGGAGGTTTCGGCGCGCATGTCCTGCATTTCCTCGCCGCCGACGGCGCACTCGATCATGGTGTGCGCATCCGCACCATGACCCTGCCGGATCGCTTCATCGATCACGACACGCCGCAGGCGATGTATGAAGCCGCCGGGCTGAACGCCGCGCAGATCGTCGCGACGGCGGAGGCGGCGCTTGGGATCGAGGCGGCGCGGGCGCGGCAGGGCGTCATCCGCGCGGCGATCGCGTGAACCGGCGCGAGGTCCTCAGTTTGCCGAGGGATTCATCCGCCAGACGGTGAGGTTGAGCGCGCCGGCGATGGTGACCCAGAGCAGATAGGGCATGAAGAGAATGGCCGCCAGCGTCGACACCGGCCAAGCCACGATGATGAAGGCCGCGATCGTCAACCACATCGCCCCGAGGTCGACAAACGCCTGATCCATCCTGCGGCGGCCGAAGAACAGCCATGACCACAGGCCGTTGAGGATCAGTTGCAGCGCCCAGAGCCAGACGGCGGGGCCGGCCGGATCGGCGCGCCAGACGAGCCAGCCGGCGACGGCGATCATGATGTAGAGAACGGACCAGACCGGACCGAACAGCCAGTTCGGCGGCGTCCACACGGGCTTGCGCAGGCCGCGATACCATTCGCCGGGCTTGAAGAACACGCCGCTGCCCGCGGTGACCACCACGAGCACGACGAATATGATCAGCGTCCAATCGAAGGAAATGGTCCCGCTCCTGTCTTTCGCATGTACGGTCGAGGCGCAATCGTTTCGCCTCCGCGAACCTATATGGTTATGCGCGCCCGGGAAACCACCTCAAGAACCGAGTATCGGGAAAGTCACCGCGATCGCCCAGCCGAAAAGCAGCGCATTGGTCACCGCCCCGACGAACGGATGGTTCGTCCTTGCATAGATGCGCGAACTCAGCATGCCGAACAGAGCGAAAAAGACGAGGATGACCGGCACGATGATGATCAGGAAGAACAGTTCTTCCAGATTGAGCGCAATTGCCATGGCCAGCGAGCCGAGGAAGCAGAGCTTGGTGAAGAGATAGGCGCCGCGCGGCGCGCCCTCGCCGCGCGTCAGCCATTCATCCGCGATGAAGTAGGGAAGCAGGCCCGCGGTCATGGCGAGGATCAGCGGCAAGCGCATCCCCGTCGGCACGAAGGACGTCACGAACAGGTCGATCGGCCAGTAGATCGCGATCAGTCCGAACAGGGTGGCGGCCGCGATGCCGGCCAGCATTCCGCTCCGTGAAACAGGCGTCGGCTGCGACCCCGGCGCCATTCCGGACAGAAACCAGAGCCCCGCTGCCGTGAGCAGGCCATAGACCAGGAAGTGCATCGCCAGGTAGTCGCCAACGGGGACCGGCAGGAAGCCGACCGGCGCCTTCCACAACAGCAGCGGCGCCAGCAGCGCCGGCGCGAGCCCGAGCGGCAGGAGCAGGCGCCAGCCATGGCCCGATCCTGCCGCTCGGGCGACGACGCGCGGAAGCAACGCGGTCGCAAAGCGCGCGATGATGAAGAGACCCAGAAAGAGGAGCACGATCGCCAGGCCGCGCGCATCGGGCGCTCCCTCGTCGGCGCGATTCCAGACGAGGTTCAGCCAGTCGCGCGCCTCGGCAAGACTTTCGCCGCTGTAAAGCACTCCGACATGCTCGACATGGTCGGCAAACACCGCGCGACGCGCCGATCCGTCCGACACTTTGCCATAGGTGACGCCCTCCTCCGCGCCAGGCCCCGCCGCAAGTCCCACTGCGCGCAGCGCTTCCGCGCGCAGGCCCGGTTCCCATGCGCCGACGATGACGAGCAGATTGCCGGGCGCCGTCGCGGTCACAACCGGCGAGAACATCGACACGGCGATCGTCGCCGCCACGTCCGTCTCGGCGAGCGCGAAGCGCACGACGATGTCGGACGCCATCGAATGTCCGAGCACGGCCAGCCGCCCGTCGGACAGCGGCAGGGCGCGCGCGAACGCGGCGACGCGGCCAAGCTCCGCGACCAGGTTCGCGGTTGCGCCTTCGGCCCGCGTAACGTCGCCCGACAGAGGGAGCGGATTGCGGCCGTGGCCAAGCAGGTCGTAGGTGACCGCGAGATAGCCGCTGCGCGCCAGCGTGACGGCGAATGGCTGCATTAGCTGCTGCGAGCCTGCAAAGCCGTGCGCGATGATGACGACCGGCCTCACCGTGTCGCCGCCATCGGAAAAGACCGTGACCGGCGTATCGCCAACGGCGGAGCGGGTGACGGACAGCCCCGCGGTCGCATGCGCGAGTTGCCACAGGCCGATCGCGGCGGCGAGGCAACCGGCCGCCAGCACCAGCCATCTCAGCACGGACGGCACCCGTGATTGCGACCACCCCGTTCGCAGGGAACCGCGCGTGGGCATTGCTCGCGCTCGGGCGGCGGACAGCTGACTGGAACCGACAAACCGATTGTCCTCGTGAAACGGAAATGACAGTGTGGACTGTACCGCTTGTTTTACGCTTCTCAAGGGGCATCGGATCTTGAGCGTCATTTCGCCGACCGGGGAGGCCATCTGGGCGCCGCCATTGCAGCCTGCGGCACCGCGCGAGCTGTGCACCGATTGCGGCATATCCCGCACCGACGACCCTAAGGCCTGCGGCCGCGCCTGCCAGTTCATCCAGACTGACTACGACGCGCTCGAACGGCAGGTGCACGGCCGGGCGCGCGATCCGCTGCGCGCCGACGAGCTGCATTTCGGACCGTTTCGCCGCATGGTGCGGGCATCCTTGACGCCACCCCGCCCCGGCGCGCAGTGGACCGGCATCGCCACGCGCATCGCCGAACGCCTGCTCGAAACCGGCGCGGTCGATGCCGTGCTGACCATGGCGCCTGACCCGGCCGACCGGTGGAAGCCCGTGCCGGTGATCGTGACCAAGGCGGAAGGGATGGCGGCATGCCGCGGCATGCGGATGGGCTATGCGCCGCTGCTGGCGCTGCTGGAACCGGCCCGCCGCCGCGGCTATCGCCGCCTCGCGGTGATCGGCATTCCCTGCCAGGTGCACGCGCTGCGCGCGCTGGAGCGCGAGTTCGGCTTCGAGCGCCTCTACGTCATCGGTACGCCGTGTTCGGACAACACGACGACCGAGAAGTTCCACCAGTTCCTTGAACTCCTCGCCGACGATCCGGACAGCATCAGCTATCTGGAATTCCGCGCCGACTACCGCGTCGAATTGCGCTTCGTGAATGGACGCACCAGGCTCGTCCCCTTCCTCAAATTGCCGATATCGAAACTGCCCGGCGACTTCTTTCCGCTGACCTGCCGCACCTGCGTCGACTACACCAATGTTCTGGCCGACATCACCGTCGGCTACATGGGCGGCCAGGGGGAACAATGGCTGCTGCTGCGCAACGCGCGCGGCGAGGAGCTCGCGGCGCTGCTCGGCGACGAACTGTGCATGGCGGAACCGGGCAGCGCCGGAAAGCGGCATGGCCCGGTGAAGGGCTACCTCGCCAATGTCGAGCGCGCCGCGGGCGGCCTGCCCCTGCGCGCGATGCCGAACTGGCTGCGCCCGGTCGTCGCCTGGCTGATGCCGCGCATCGGACCGCGCGGACTGGAATTCGCGCGGGCACGGGTCGAGATGAAAGCCGTCGAGACGGTGGTGCACCTGCGCCGCGAACACCCGCGCCGCGTCCGCAACATGGTGCCGCGCCACGTCTGGACGCTCGTCAAAGGCTACGGCGTCACCCCGAGGGACGACGAACTGCGCTGACCGCTAGCCTTCGTCCGTGATGCCGTAGCGGTGGAGCTTCAGATACAGCGCCTGCCGGCTCAAGCCCAGCACGCGCGCGGTGGAGGCGCGGTTGTTGCCGGTCAGCTTCAGGGCCGCCTCGATGCACATGCGCTCGATCACGTCGGTCGTATCGCGCACCAGGTCCTTCAATGGCACGCGGCCGATCATCTCGATCAAATTCTCGGCCGTGCGCGTGAGGTCGCTGTTGCCCTGCCCGGAGCGCGGCTCGTCGCCGGCGCGCGGCCGCATCACCAGACCGAAGCGCGCCGGAGAGCCCGACGGCATGGCGATTGCCGACAGATCGACCTCGGCGATCTGGCCAAGCGCACCCCGAACGGCGCCCGCGAACAGCGGCACGCGACCGTGCCGGCGCACATTGGCCAGCAGGACGTCGAGTTCGAGCCCGCCCCACTGGAAGAAATCGTCGAGCGACCGCCCGACCGCCTGCGCCGCAAGCGGCAGCTGGGCGATCGCCAGGAAGGATTCGTTGGCCCACAGGATCTTGCCGTCCTCGTCGGTGAGGATCACGGCTTCGGCCGCGCCGCGGACAAGGTTGCCCAGGCTCGTTTCGGGCGCCGCCTCGGCGCCCTCGTGCCCAACATCGTCCAGCAGCCTGACCAGGATTAGCCTCAGGTCCCCGGCGCGGAAAAGATCGGCGTCGAGCAGGATCTCCTTCCCGCCGCCGGGCATTTTCACCGTCAGCCTCTGCTGCGTGCCCACGGCCAGGACGCCGGCGAGGAACGCCTGCACTTCCGGCTGCTGCGCCTTGTCGAAAAGACCGGCGAATTTCCGCCCGGCCATGTCCGCCGGCGAAACGCCGAACTGCCGGGACGCGCGCGGATTTGCATCGCGAATTCGTCCGCTCGCCGGATCGAGGATGACCAGTGCTTCCGATGTCGTCTCGAACAACAGCCGGTAGTGCGCTTCGGCCTGCTTCTGCCGTTTCGCATTCTGCTCCAGCGATTGGCGATTGGTCAGCAGACGGGACTGGAGATCGGCCACCGGCCGCAGGTCACGCCCCATGAGGACGACCCTGCCGTCCGAATCGATACGCATTGCGCGGTACTGCACCGGCAATTGCTGGCCGCCTTGCAGCGGGTGGCTGATGTCGAAGCGTTGCGCCGGCTTGCCGCTCCGTGCCGAGCGCAGCATCTTGCGCATCAGCGGCAGGCTGTTGTCGTGGACCACGCTTTCAAGCGGCTGCCCGTACCAGGCGGGAATCGCCATCGCGAGCGAATCGTCCAGGCTGTGGGAGATATCCTTGATGACGTCGTCGGCGCCGACGACCAGCGTCAGGTCGGACGCGGCGGCGATCAAGGCGGCGACCATGCTGTCGTCGGCGCGCGAGAGATGAAATTCGGGATGTTTGAAGCCCTGGTTCATACGAATTGCTGGCCCTGCCCTGGAGACGACTGTGGATGTGACCGTGCCCACGCACCTGCTGCGCAATGGGCATGCGGCGAGTCACGTATAGCCAAATGCCTGTGCTTTCGATGCCGTAATGCTCCTATTTGCGTGCAGTTGTCCAGCACTCCATTGCCGCGTCTGTCGCAATCGAGTTACACTCCGAGGTGTCTCAAAAAGGGATCAGGGCCAGTCGGAGCGCCTGTCCTCAGAAAAATATCCGGCAATGGGAGCGGCGATTGACCACCAGGCAGATGGACCGCGTGCGACCCGACGCGTTTCGATTGGAGCTTCGCCGCCAGACCCGCGGCGAGCACGAGGCGCTGGATCGCCATCCGGCTTTCGCCGCGCTGATGGACGGCACGCTCAGCCTCGACGGGTATCGGCGCCTGATGCTGCTGTTCCATGGCGATTATTCTGCTCTCGATGCGGCACTGGAGGCTGACTGCGAGCTGTTCGGGCTCGCGGCGGCGGGTTTTCGCTATGAAGCGCGAACCGGATTGCTGGCCGACGATCTCGCGGCGCTCGGGTTCGACGACGTCGCGATCAGCGGCAATCCCGCCGCGACGGAATTGCCGCGCCTCGGGTCGCGCGCGGCGCTCGCCGGGGCCCTCTATGTCTTCGAGGGGTCCCTCCTCGGCGGCGCGATGCTCTGCAGGGCGACCGAAGCGATCCTGGCGCGGGAGGACTCCGGCGGCAACGCCTATTGGCGGTGGTGCCGGACGGCCGCCGGACCGCGCTGGGCGATGACCTGCCGTCAGGTCGAGGCGCTTTCCGGAAGCGAGGACCAACGCGCCGACATGGCCGCCGCCGCACGCGGGGCCTTCCGGAGTTTCGCGGACTGGCTGGAACGCTGGCAGCCCGACATGCCGTCCCGGGGCGCATCGCCTTGCTGACGCGCCCGGTCGACCTGAGTTCCTGCGATACGGAGCCGATCCACATCATCGGCGCCGTTCAGCCTTTCGGCGCCCTCGTCGCGGTCGACATGGCGTCCCGGACCATCGAATTCGCCAGCGCCAATTGCGATGCCTTCCTCGGGCGGGACTGGCGGGACCTGCTCGGCGCGCCGCTTGGCTTCCTGCTCGGCGAAGCGAACTGCGCCGACCTGCTGTCACGGCAGTTGATCCCCTCGCTGCCGGATCTGCTGCGGCCGTGGTTCGTGCGGCTGCCAAAGCCGGACGGTTCGGAAGCCGATCTCGAATGCTTTCCGCACCTGCAGGGCGGATGCCTGATCCTCGAATTCGTTGCCCGCGAGGAAGGCCCTGCGGTGGTGTGGGAAGAGGACATGGTGCGCCAGCGCATCATCTCCGAGTTGATCCGGCCGGAGACGCTGACGGAACTCGCCCAGGTCGGCGCGCAGATCATCCGGGAGGTCACCGGATTCGACCGTGTGATGATCTACCGCTTCGCGCCCGACAAGCATGGCGAGGTCATCGCCGAGAGCACGGGGCGCGACGACAGCTTTCTCGGGCTGCATTATCCAGCTTCGGACATTCCCGATCCGGCGCGGCGCCATTTCGTCCTCAATGTGATCCGCACGATTCCCGACATCAACGCGGTGCCCGTGCCGATCATGGCGCGTTCCGGCGAGATCGCCGACGCCAACTCGCGAACGCCGCTCGATCTGACGTTCTCGAAGCTGCGCGCCGTCGCGCCGGTCCACACCGAGTATCTGAACAATATGGGCGTCGGCGCCAGCATGTCGATTTCGCTCATCTCGAACCATGAACTGTGGGGTCTCGTCGCCTGCCACCACTACAGCCCCCTGCATCTGGCCTGGAGCCGCTTCCGATTCTGCGAGCTTGTCGGAGGAACCATCTCGGCCCTTCTGCAAAGTCTCGAGAACACCATCAAGCTGCGCCATTCCATCCAGGCCGAAAAGACCGCCTTCGACATCGAGCGCGACCACAGGAATGGATTGGCGCTGGGCGACGTCGTGCGGAACCATGCCGATGCGGTGATGACCCTGTGCGGTGCGCAGGGGATGGTGCTGAAGCTGGGCGACCAGGTGGTCAAGATGCGCAAGACACCGGCAGCCGACATCGATTATTCCCGGCTGAAATCGGCGCTGGTCGATGGAATCTTCGCATCGGACCACCTGAACGGGCTTGTCCCGGAGCACCAGGAAGGCGACGCGGACGCCGCGGGAATCGCCTATCTCGAGCTTTCCGAGGACGGGCGGGACTTCCTCGTGATGTTCCGCGAACCCTACGAGCAGACGATCCGATGGGCCGGCAAACCCGAGAAGATCGAGACCAGGCTCGACGACGGCACCGTCCGCCTTTCGCCGCGCGGCTCCTTTGCCCTGTGGCGGGAGGAGCGGCGCGGCCGCAGCATCCCGTTCACCGACGCCGATTACGAAGTCATGCGCATCACGCGCCGCGCGCTGTTCGCCGTGAACAGCCTCGACCGCGAGCGCGCCGCCGTCACGGCGCAACGACAGGCCGAAGCCGAAGAGGCGCGGCTCCGGCTGGTCCTGCTGGATGCGGCGCGCAACCGTTCGATGGGCGAACTGGCCTCGGCGCTCGCGCATGAACTGAACCAGCCGCTGTCGGCGGTGACAAACTATGTCAACGCCTGCCGACAGGAGCTGAAGAACTACGCGGTGGAGCTTCCCGGGCCTGTCGAGAGCCTGATGGACAGCGCCGTCGCGGAAGCGTCCCGGGCCGCCGACCTGGTGCGCAGGCTGCGCAATTTCATCGGCCAGGGCGAAATCGCGCTGGAACTGGTCGATCTGCACGCGGTGATCCGGCAAGGCGTCGAGCTTGCGCTCGCCGCCACGAGCGATGCGCGGCCGAACGTCATCTTCCAGTTCGATGCCGGCATGCCGGTGATGCGGGCCGATCCGGTGCAGATCGGCCAGGTCGTTCTCAATCTCGTGCGCAACAGTCTCGCGGCGATGCAGGAGTCGTCGCAGCGCATCCTGACCATCGCGACGGTTTTCGAAGATCCGCTCGCCCGCGTCGTGGTCCGGGATACCGGCATCGGCATCGCGGCGGGCATGGAAAAGACGCTCTTCGAACCGTTCCACAATTCGACGACCAGTGGCATGGGTATCGGACTTTCGCTCTGCCGTTCCATCGTCGAGGCGCATGGCGGCGGCATCTGGATAGAGCAGGTTTCCGACGGCGCAACCATCGCCTTCACCCTGCGGACGGATGGCGGGCGCGATGACTGACGCGGCGAAGAGCAAGCGCGTCTACGTCGTCGATGACGATCTTTCGGTGCGGGCATCGTTGTGCGCCCTGCTTTCCGCGCACGGTTATCGGCCGGCCGCCTTTTCCAGCGCCGAGGAGTTTCTGCGCGGCTTCGAGGCGGAGAACAGCCTTTGCGTCTTTCTCGACCTTCGCATGGGCGAAATGGGCGGAATGAACCTCCAGAAACATCTGGTCGCAAAGGGCATCCACATTCCGGTGATCATCCTGACCGCGCATGGCGACGTTCCTCTGGCGGTCGAAGCGATCAAGGCCGGCGCCGTCGATTTCATCGAGAAGCCGGCGTCGGAGGCTCAGCTGCTCGGCGCCATCGAAGCGGCCGTCGACAGGCTGGCGGATCGACCGCAGCCGATCCTGCCGCAACGCGTCATCGCGGACCGCCTCGCGCGACTCACCCCCCGCGAACGGGAAGTCCTCGATCACCTGATCCTCGGCATGACCAACAAGCACATCGCAGACGAGCTCGGGATCAGCCAGCGCACCGTCGAGATTCACCGCGCACGCATCCGGGAGAAGATGGAAGCGCGCGGCCTCTCCGATCTGATTCGCATGATGCGGTAGCGCGGCCGCCAATACAGATGGGCCGATACGCATAATATACGTAGAGGAATTTCCGAAATAGCAAACTTTACGCATTCCCCCCTTAATGGTTTCCAGAGGAAACAGATGCGGGCAGGGAGCAAGTAGACTCCTCAACCCCACATCACACCGGGGGAGCGGCCATGTCGACTGGCAATACATCCAACGGCGCAGCGGACCTGGGATCTTTTGGCCGCCAGCCACCCAACACACGCCACCATGTCATCGTGTCCCTGAACGACGAACAGTTCGCGGCGGTCGAGGGCTGGCGGCGCGCCCATGGAACGATCGGACAGCCCGAGGCGCTCGGAGAACTTGTGCGGCTCGGCCTGCTCAGCGAGATCGCGAAGATCTACCGCCTGGTCTCGGAAAACCGGACATCCGGTTCGGAGCGTACGCGCAACGGGGGCGAGCGGAAGGCGGCACGGGCCGAACAGGTCGGCGGCTGAAGACGGGCCCTGCCAGAAATTGCCGATGACTGCGCCCCGGACGACATAAGACGACCAGACACGAAAAAGCCCGGAGAACCGGGCTTTTTCGGTGTTTCCGGACTTCCTAGGACAGTCTGAAACGGGAGTTTGGTGCCCAGGAGAGGACTCGAACCTCCACGCCTTGCGGCACACGGACCTGAACCGTGCGCGTCTACCAATTCCGCCACCTGGGCAGGTGCGACGC
>JAUYMV010000759.1 GCA_030698645.1 Mesorhizobium sp. | reverse complement strand
GCACCAGATGCGGGAGCAGTTCATCCACGACCGCTGCACCGAGACGGCGATGAAGGTCTACAATCCGGCGGTGCATCCGCGCGAGCCGTTCTCCAAGGGCCGCGACGTGCGCCGCTCGCCGTTCTGGGAGCGCGAAAAGGCGCTCGGCGCCCATTTCATGGAACTCGGCGGCTGGGAACGCGCGCACGGCTATGCCGCGAATGCGCATCTTCTGGAAAAGTACGGCGACCGCGTTCCGGTGCGCGCGAACGAGTGGGACAACCGCCATTTCTGGCGCGTGTCGAACGCCGAGCACCTCGCCATGAGCGAGGATGTCGGCATGGTGAACCTGTCGCACTTCGCCATCTACGATGTCGAAGGGCCGGACCATGTCGACCTGATGGAGTGGATCTGCGCGGCCAAGATCGGCGGCGACGGCAATATCGGCAAGGGCATCTACACCCATTTCCTCGACGAGCAGGGGATGGTGCGCGCCGACCTCACCGTGATCCGCATGGCGGACCGTTGCCGTGTCATCGACGGCGCCGACGCCGGTCCGCGCGACTTCCGCTACATGCAGCGCACGGCGGAAGACCGGGGGCTTGACGTCACCGTCACCGACCGCACGAGCGAACTGGTCACGCTCGGCATCTGGGGGCCGAATGCGCGGACAACCCTGCAGAAGGTCGTGGCCGACCCCGACGCGCTGACGGTCGAGAACTTTCCCTTCGCCGCGCTGCGCCAGATCGAGATCGCCGGCAAACCCGTCACCGCCTTCCGCATCTCCTATGTCGGCGAGCAGGGCTGGGAACTGCACATGAAATATGACGACGCGCTGGCCGTCTGGGACGCGCTCAGCGCGATCGGCGTCATGCCGTTCGGCGTCGAGACCTATGCCAACACGCGGCGCATGGAAAAGAGCCTGCGCCTGCAGAACGCCGATCTGCTCACGGAATACAACCTGCTCGAGGCCGATCTCGCCCGCCCGAAGGTCAAGGAAGCCGATTTCTGCGGCAAGGCGAAGCATCTCGAATACAGGGCCCGCGATCACCAGCCGGCGATGCTCTGCACGCTGGTGATGACCGAGAACGTCGACGCCAAGGGCGTCGCGCGCTATCCGGTCGGCGTCCTGCCGGTGATGGACCCGGCGACCGGCGAGACGCTCGTCGACGAACTCGGCCGCCGCTCCTTCACGACCTCGATCGCCTACGGTCCGACCATCGGCAAGAACATCGCGCTCGCCTATCTGCCATGGGCCTATTGCCAGGAGGGCCGCAAGCTCAGCCTCGAGTATTTCGGCGAGACCTATCCGGTCGAAGTCGCGGCGGTCGGCTACAGGCCGCTCTACGATCCGGAGAATCTCAAGCCACGAAGCTGAGCGGCGCCCATACGGCTGGAGATCGCTCGCAACTTTGTGAAGGGAGTGGCCGGGAGATTGCCGGCTCGATGCTTTTCATCACGGTTCGTTGCCGTATCATCAGGCCATGTCTTGCCGGTTCGCCCGAATGAAGACGTGGATGCGCGGCGCAGCACTTGCCGCGCTTGGCGCCGTTGTCGCGGTTCCGGCAATCGCCGGCGACGAGGCCGTCGACGTCGAACTGGTGCTCGCGGTGGATGTTTCCCTGTCGATGTCGCCCGACGAACTCGTCATCCAGCGCGACGGCTACGCGGCGGCGCTGACGGATCCCGTCGTCATCGGGGCGATCCGTGACGGAATGCACGGCAAGATCGCCGTCACCTATGTCGAATGGGCGGGCGAGACCGTCCAGCACGTCGTCGTGCCATGGTCGGTGATCGGCTCCGGCGAAGAAGCGCGAAGGTTCGTCGCGCAGATGACGGCGACGCCGCCGCGCAGCGCGCGCCGGACCTCGATCTCGTCGGCGCTCGCCTTCGCGGCGACGCTGTTCGAGGACAGCGGCTATCGCGGCACGAAGCGCGTCATCGATGTCTCCGGCGATGGCCCGAACAACCAGGGACAGCCGGTCGACGGCACCCGCGACCGTATCGTCGAGCGCGGCATCACCATCAACGGCCTGCCGCTGATGACCAATGGCGGCATAGCGACCGCCTACGACATTGGCAATCTCGACGACTACTATACGGCCTGCGTGATCGGCGGGCCGGGCGCCTTCATGATCCCTGTCAATGACTGGTCGCAGTTTCCCGAGGCGATCCGGCGCAAGCTCGTGCTGGAACTCGCCCATGCCGCGCATCCGACGCTCGTCGCCATGCGCGCGGACGATCCGCCCGTGATCCTCGCCAGCACCAACCTCGAAACCGATTGTCTGATTGGCGAGAAGATGTGGCACAACCGCTCCTGGATGGACTTCCAGTAGGCGGTCGGGTCGCGCCGCTACGCCCGGTCTATCGTCGCCCAGCCCGCCTTGCCGCCCGTCGAAGGCAGGGTCTTGCGTTCCTCCGTGGCGCGGAGAATGTGCGCCTTGGCCACCATGTGCGCGGTGATCGGCGCGGTGAGGAACAGGAAGATGGTGATCAGCAGTTCATGGAAGGACAGCTTGCCGCCGGCCACCACGAAGTAGAGCATCGAGGCGATCAGCAGTGAGCCGATGCCGAGCGTCGTCGATTTCGACGGCCCGTGCAGGCGCCGCATCATGTCCGGTAGCTTGGCCAGGCCGATCGAGCCGACCAGCAGGAAGAAGGCTCCGATCAGGATCAAGGCCGCCACGGCGGCTTCGCCAATCCAGTGCATCTCTGGGTGCATCTCCGGCTCCTATTCGATCACATTGCCGCGCAGAAGATATTTGCAGAACGCCACCGTCGTCACGAAGCCCA
>JAUYMV010000756.1 GCA_030698645.1 Mesorhizobium sp. | reverse complement strand
ATGCCGATCGAGGTGGTGTTGACGAGCAGGTCGGCATCGAAAAGCAGGTCGTCCAGCGCCGCGCTGCCATAAGCGGCGACGGCCGCGCCGAAGCGTTTGCCCAGCTCTTCCCCGCGCCCGAGGGTGCGGTTGACGACGCGGATGTCGGCGTAGCCGGCCTCGGCCAGCGCATAGATCACCGCGCGCGCCGCGCCACCGGCGCCGATGACGATGGCGACGCGGCCATTGCGCCAGCCGGGCGCAAAATCATCGAGATTGCCGGCAAAGCCGGCGGCGTCCGTGTTGCCGCCGCACAAGCGCCCGTCGGCTAGCCACAGGGTGTTGACCGCGCCGGTGGCCGCGGCAGCGGCGTCGTGCCATCCGGCGGCGGCGAACGCCGCCTCCTTGTGCGGGATGGTGACATTGCCGCCAGCATAGACGCCGTTCGGCAAGGCGGCGAAGAAGGCGGCGATGTCGGCTGGCGCGACGTCGATGCGCTCATAGGAGCCGGAAATGCCGTGTCTTTCCAGCCAGTGACCATGAATCAGCGGCGAGCGCGAATGGGCGATCGGATGGCCGCAGACGAAGGCGCGGATTCCTGGCTCAGCCATCGATCGCCCCCTCGTCGCGCAGAGCTTTCAGCAGCGGCAGCAGGGGCAGGCCGATGATGGTGAAATGGTCGCCGTCGATCGCCTCGAAAAGCTGGATGCCGGGACCTTCGATCTGGTAGACGCCGACGCTGGCGAGCACCTGCGGCCCGGCAGCCGACAGATACCGACCGACGAAGGCCGGGTCGAACTTGCGCATGGTCATGCGCGCAATGCCGGTATGCGCCCAGATCGTCTCGCCACGCCGCGCCAGCGCGACCGAACTGTTCAGATCGTGGATCTTTCCGGACAGTTGCAGCAGGCGCTTGCGCGCGGCGTCCATGTCGTTCGACTTGTGCAAGATCTCATCGCCGAGCGACAGGGTCTGGTCGGAGCCGATGACCAGCGCGTCGGGGAAGCGGGCGCTGACCTCCTGCGCCTTCGCCTCGGCCAGGATGCGGGCGACGTCGGCAGGCGTGACGCCGCTGTCGCCGATCGCCGCCTCGATCGCGCGCTCGTCGACATTCGCCGGGACGACGTCGCAGGCGATGCCGGCGTTCTCCAGCATGGCTTTGCGGAACGGACTGGCAGAGGCCAGGATGATGCGGCTCTTCATGGCGCGAGGCGTTAGCGCGAACGACCGCGCAGCGCAACGATGGCGGCCGCCGTTTCTTCGATCGAGCGGCGGCTGACATCGATCATCGGCCAGTTGTGGCGGCCGCAGAGCTGCCTGGCATAGGACAGTTCCTCGGCAATGGTCGCGCGGTCGACATAGGTCTGCGAATCGTAGCCCTGCGTCGCGCCGAGCACGCGATTCTGGCGGACATGCGAGATGCGCTCGGCGGTGGCGATGAGGCCGACGATCAACGGATGCTTGGCGGTCGCCAGTTCCGGCGGCAGCGGGACGCCGAGGACGATCGGCACGTTGGCGGTCTTGATGCCGCGATTGGCGAGATAGATGGATGTCGGCGTCTTCGATGTCCTCGATATGCCGATTAGGATGACGTCGGCCTGCTCTATGTCATAGGGGAGCTGGCCGTCATCATGCTCCATCGTGAAATTCAGCGCATCGATGCGGCGGAAATATTCGGCGTCCAGCACGTGCTGCGCGCCGACCCGCCGGCCGGCCGGCGTTCCGAGATAGGACTGGAAGACCAGCAGCACCGGCTCCAGAACCGACACGCAGGGCAAGCCCA